>CAZQVV010000081.1:0-12133 GCA_964596835.1 uncultured Thiohalophilus sp.
GTTTGCCCTCAAATTTAATACTAACACTCACATTTCCTTAATCCCATTTTAATCAAACATGCTCCACCAATAGCGGCGGGCAAGCGGAAAAACAGAAGAGGGAGGATCTAAAATTTATTGATATTTAGGTGGACAGGCAAAAATACGTCTAATAATTAACCACAATTGCACTACATGGCGAGACATCCTGTTCGGGCCATTCCCTTAAAAAAGATCTCGAAAACAGGAATGATGGGGGAGACATTTTCTCAATTTTGCAAAATTATTGACTCGCACTTCAGTACAATCAATTACTTACCTGACTGGCATGCATAGTGCAGACCACTGGCTCAATACAATAAGCATTAGCACAATAATAATACACTTAATTTTTTAGGCTATGTCTGCATGGGGCCAGAGTAAATGGATTCTATTCGTTCATCTAAGCAGTCCAAAAGTTTGATTATTAGCGCAGTATTGGCGATCACAGGCACAAACATGGTGCTCGCTGATGGTTGGGATCCGAACAGTAAAGCAAGTAACACCGATAGCATCGTCAATACCCGCCATAATATGACCATGAGTTACCTGGGTGGCGCTTCGGTTAATATGGATAGCGCCCGAAATGATTATGCGGAGGTTTGTGTTTACTGTCACACGCCACACGGGGCGAACTCCACTATCGGGGCACCCCTCTGGAACCGTACCAACCCCGGTACAAGCTATACCGTTTACAATAAACCCTTAACCTCGGGCCAAACTGCCAGCGCCCCAGGGGTGAACTCACTGGTCTGTTTGTCCTGCCACGATGGTACCGTAGCCATAGACTCGGTTATTAATATGCCCAACCGTTCCGGCTTAAAATCCTACGACCGCACCCAGGAAACCACGCAGAATAATGCTTTCCTGAATAGCTGGCCGGATAACTCACCCATAATGCATGCCAAACTTAGCGATTGCCTGTTGTGCCATACCTCTACCAATCCTTTTGCCCCCGATTTTACTGCATTTCTGATCGGTACTGATCTGCGCGATGATCATCCCGTCGGCGTCTCATTACCCGATACCACAATTTATGATTTTAATCCCACGACAGGAACATCTGGTAATCTCAGTTTTTACGATACTAACAGCAACGGTCGTGCTGACAGCAATGAGCTGCGTTTTTACAATTCCGGTCAGGGTTATGAAGTAGAATGCGCCTCCTGTCACAACCCGCATGGTACGCCTGTTAACCGCGCCTCGGTGAATGGTAAACATGGCGGACCTCTGATCCCCTCATTTCTGCGGGTCAAGGATCAATCAACGCTTTGCCTGACCTGTCATAATAAATAGCCTTGGGAAGAATGCGCGGGAACGCCGCAAGATAAATCAATATCGGGATCGGGGATTAGAAACGCCTGCCCATGCCCAAAGAATGATGCATAAGCAATATCGCGAGCATCAGTGCTGAGGCTTGATCCCAAATTCCTGCATGATGGCTTCGCCTTCCTTTTGAGTCAGGCGCTTGATAACTTCTACTTTCTGAAAATGCTGATCAACAATATAGATGCGGCCTGTTTCATCCACCGAAACACCGGCAATAAGTGAATAAACCCCCATACGATCTTTAACGCCCCCCTGACCGAGGGCCATCAACAACTGTCCTTTTGGGTTAAATATCTGCAGATTACCAAAGCTTGCATCCGTAACATAAACATTGCCATCATTATCCACTGCAATCCCTCGCGGTCTGGCAAAGTATCCATAACCTGTCCCCAGCCCTCCCCAGCTACGAAGATATTTTCCGTTTGCATCAAAGGCCTGAACCCGAAAGTTACCGGTATCCAGTACATAGAGAGTGCCATCCGGCGCAACGGCGGCATGGGTGGGTAAATTGAATTTTCCCGCTGAGGTTCCCCGCTCACCTATTATAAAAAGTTTCTTTCCTTTGGCATTGTAGACCACAATGTGATGCTGCCTGCTGTCCAACCCTCCTGCATCAACAACATAGATGCGACTTCCATCTCGATTCACCGCCACATCGGTAGGCTTTATGAGATCGCCCGGCTTGCCGATGCGCTTCTTATAGTGACCCCTGGAATCGTAAATGACGATACTACGGCTGCCTGCATCGGCAACATAAAAATTTATGTTGCCATCAATAGCCACGCCCAATGGCTTTTGTAGCCTGCCTTTGCCTTTAGTACCGAAGACAGCTGCCAGACGCAGAGGCACATCAAAAAGATAAACCAGGCGCATGACGCTATCACTGACGATAATGCGTCCCTTGTACGCAGCAACATCCAGGGGTTTTATAAGTTCGATTCGGGGATGTTCAAGTTCCCCCGTTACCGCAGCCTTGAACCTATCAAACGCCCCTCTTTTAATAATGCTTAAGTCACTGCGCAAGGTCAGCTCATACTCGAAACGAGGCCGGTCCGGCAAAGATGGCCAGAACGGCGTCCGGTTCGGCTTCTCGGATTTTTCCTGCGTGGCGCAGGCCAGCAGCAACGACACGAAAAGAAAAAGACTGAATAATTTTATTTTGCTCATAATTCCATTTTCTGAGAAACCATCCACCGCGATTGCGAAAGCAATGAACGGATAAAACATCAAATATTATGATATCAAATTACAGATTTAAAAATATTGACATAACTCACATCAGTCAGGGATCAGCAACAAATTTCATGCACTATAAAATAGTACACTTCAATAACCGACCTACTGAGAACAAATACCATCCAGCTTCGCTCCCCACTGGTAGAGCAGCATGCCGGAAAGAATACAGACACACCCCAGCCAGACATCCACATTCAAAACTTCATGATTGAACTGATGACCAATAAACAATGCCAGTACCGGCGTAACTAATGTTACCAGCGCAGTACGACTGGCTTCCATGTGTTTTAGCACGTAGAAATACATTAGAAAGCCAAGCACCGAACCGAAGATTCCCAGATAGAGTATGGCGCCGACAGCACGAGTGCTGATGTTCTGCGGCAACTGCCCATCAAAGATTAACCAAATCAAGAAATACAGGGGTGCGGAAAACAACAGGCTACCCGTGGTGACTTCCAGCGCAGACATTTTGGCGCCGATGCTCTTCACCCAGACACTACTGGTGGAATGCAATACGACTGCCAGCAATACCCCGGCTGCCCCCCAAATCAGATGATCGCCAAGATTAAGCCTCTGTGCAAAAATCACCACCAGGCCGGTCATGCCGAGCGCAATACCGATCAGGCGGCTGGGCGTAAATGCTTTTTCCCCCAGAAACACCGCAGCAATCAAACCCGTTATGATAGGCGTCAGGCCAAACAGCACCGAGATCAATCCCGAAGGAATATACTGCGCGGCCCAGTAGACACAGAGCATGGCGCCAAACACGCCCAGCCCTCCCGCCAGATAGGTATGCAGGGCGCGGGGGTGCAGAGGCAATTTCCGGCCCAACACCGTGATCAAAGCCATACAGATCAGCGTCCCCAGCAACATGCGTGAGAATACGCCGAACAGAAAACCCACATCCTCGGCACTCCATTTGATAGCTAACGGCGTGGTTGACCAGATGAGTATGATCCCAATATAGGCCGCAGAAACCGGCATGCCTTGTTCTCCTTTGCTTAAATAAAAAAAGCCACAATCCGGTAAGGAATTGTGGCTTTTGAATAATGCGCGTTGTATGTTAAATAATTACGTCATATTTTCTCAAGCCACGGCATACATGCCCAGACCTTGTGCAGGCGCGGGCGGGAAATGAAAATGGCTTTGTTCATCCGATTAAACATGGACGAAAGTCTACGCTGGATTTTCAGCGTGTCAATCAACAAATCAACGATTGGTAAAAAAATATCTCCAGGGCTGGGTGCAAGCATTCTCCAGCGCCGACATAAGATGGCCTGTGGGGATCCCTTCCTGGGGGAAAATGCTGAATACTTCAATAAAGACTCGACCGAAACCGGCCAACTGCCGCCAGCGTAAATCATACAACGACATACTTTTGTCACAATGGGGACAGACATATTTGTTCCGCACCGTATTCATCTGCCACTGCTCAATCAGCGCCGGCCAATCAGTATCACGCCGACCACACTCCGGACAACGGGCAAACACATCTCGTGCATGACTGCGAAAGCGCACTTGTGCATAGATCGGGCTTAATACGATATGACAATAATCACGATCACCTTCATACTGCGGCGCCAGGTTGATATTTGGTGAACAACCCATGAACGTAAGTAACTGTAAAAATTGTTCCCCTGCCAGAAATCCCTGCTGTCTACTTCCACTGTCTGGCAAACGACAGGACTCACCAATAAATCCCGAATCATGCAACATCTTTCGAATGATTCCGCTCGATTCAGGCGCATAGTCCGCATTCTTCGGGTGCAGTACCAGCCGGTGGATTGCTTTTTTGGTTTCTGACATATTTCGCACAACGTTGTGAAAAACAGGTGCATAGTATAATAGCATGCGCGTTTTCATCATGCCTCTGACGCACAGACCATAGAATAATAGCCCAGCATTTCACCCGTGAATACAGGCATCTCCCCCGCAGGCTAAATCTGTTAAGATCGACATATGATATTAATAACGGACAACTAACATGAGTAATGACACCCTTTCCAAAGAAGCCCAAATTCTTGTAGTGATGCGCAAGGTTCTAACCGATGTCGCACGCGACACCTACACTAAACCAGAACTCAAACACCCCCTGAGCGAAAACACCATTATCAGTATTCGTGACTGTCTGGCGCTGATCAGCGCACGCGAATTTGAACTGGCAAAAGAAGAAGGCCGGGAGATGAACATGCGCCCCCGTTATGTTGATGAACCTAAAAGCACCGTGGTCATCCCTATCGACAAAATCGGCCCCGACAAGAATTCCTGAATCTCATCAGGCATGGATGAAGTTTATGGGCTACCCTCCCCTCCAGCGCCGCTTTTCTGCTGAGCAACCATGTTATTTAACGATGTCTGCCATCATTTTTTTGTAGAGGGGCATCAGTAAATCGGCGGCGGCTTTCAAATTAGGATTGGGATACAGGGTATTCATGTAGTACGGATTCAACAAGGATATTTCCGTCCTGCCATTTTTTCGGTACACGCCCATATTCCCGCACGGCAACATTGCGCTGACTTTTAAGCCCGCTTTCCACGCTTTTTTGCCCGCAGCCTTAACGCAGAATTTGACCAGGATCACTTTTCCCTTTTTGATTTTAAAGTCACCGAGATAAACCCAGTTTTCTTCGTCGACAAAAAACTTAACCGCGTTAACCACCGCTGACATCGATTTGGATGAGGTGCCTAGCATAAATAAATCTTTGGGCGCTTGAGCTGACCACGCCGTATTGCTGAGCAAGGTTGTCATTAACAATGAAAGCAAAATGGCGAGAAGCTGTTTTCCTGATCGTTTCATTCAAATTTCCTTCGTTCCTGGATAAAAATAAACAACCCCGCCGCAAGCTGGCGGGGTATTAAGTGGTAGCATGCTGATGGGTTTCCCTGCTGGACTTCGCACTACCCGTCCTACTGTTTTTCGCTGCAAGCAGCGGGAAATAACAATCAAAGAGATGAAACGGCTTATTTATCTGCATACCGCGCCATCACTATTCGTTAACAAATAAAAATATAGCATTAATAATTAACGATATTCTAATATAGAAAGAATAGAATAGATGCCCTTTTGCATAATGTCCACTGTTAAAACAAAATATCCCGCTGCAAGAAAGACGGGGTATCTTGTTTCAGGTAATGCAGAATGATTCAGGCAGGGCGAATGCAGTCAGAGTAGCTCGACGACCCACTTGCTAACCATGGCGGAGGCATGGGCGCATTGATGTTCACGTTCCTTGTCAAATTGGGCATACTCTTTTGCATTCCAGAGGTCAAAGGTTTTCCCGGTAAACTGCTGCTGCAACTCCTGGCAGGTGACACCGCCAAATTCAGACTTAAAACGTTCAATTAGTTTTTGTCCATGTTTGAAATTGGTGATGTATTTACCTTTGGCAAAATCATCGCGTTCACGCCCTCGTTTGCAGCTTAATGCCATCAGACCACCGGTTAATGCACCGCAGGCGCCAATGCCGGTCAGGCCACCGCCGCCGGAAAGACCATGGCTGGCTTTGATTGCATCATCGGTGACATAGCCGATGGTTTCCTTAACCGTGGTTAACACGCACTGAGGACAACAGCCATACTCCAGTTCATAATTGAAAGCCAGTTCATATGCCTTTTCAGCCATTGCGGATTTCTCGTCAGCGCCCATATCCAGTCCCCAGCATTAAAAATTAATAATGTGCTTATGTATTAGACAGTCTAGAAAAACCCTATGGGTGCTGCCATTGATCCATATCAAATTGAACAGGGTAATGTCGTTATCATTGATTCATGCTAAATTTCGCAGTTAAGTCTGCCGAAAGTAAAATTTAGCGCAAATTGCCCTCCAATTTATTTGGGTGTAGTTCCTTTCGTTCAACGAAATTCATTAACCTGTCTGTAAGAAATCATAATTTCGGTGCTTAGATTCTTGTTTCACGTTTTGTTGCGGGGCTGTACAGTATAAACAGCCGCAACCTGTGCCATACGTTTTCTGTCTTTCTTTTCACCTTTCTACATTGTGCATTGAACAGCGGATTCAAAATAATTGACGCCGGACAATGCCAGCGGCTCCGATCATATCCGTAAATCAAATTTCTTTAAGAGCTCTCTCCGACCGACCTCGGTAACACGAAGCGCGCGGCTTTTGCGTATACGCGCAATCCAGCCCAATTCAAACATTCGTTCCATGGTCGCGGAACCCAGCGCACCGCCTAGATGATATCGCCGTTCGCTCCAGTCCAGACAGCGTCGAGCAAAGGCTCGGCGCCGCTTTTTCAGCGTAGGGATATCGATGCCTATTTCCTGGAACCAGTTCTCACCTGCCGCAGTCAGCGTGAAATCCTGCCCCGGATTTTCCTCCAGCAGGCAATGATCCACGAGTGCATGGGTAAACGTGATGCCCAACTTGCCCGCCAGATGGTCGTAGCAGGACCGCGCAAAACGCAGCCGCTTTAGCGCCTCGCGTTCGGGCAATGCCCGCAACTGTACTGGGGCGGCAAAGGTCATCATAGACTCGATGACTTGCCCCACTTCCGCGTTGGCCAAGCGGTAATACCGGTGCCGACCACAGGCTTCTACCACCAACAGACCCCCTTCCAGCAGCCTGGATAAGTGGGCGCTCGCCGCTTGTGGGGAAACATGCGCCTGAAAAGCGAGTTCGCCGGCGGGCAATAACCGACCGTCCATGAGCGCCATCAGCATGGCGGCTCGCGCTGGCGCACCGATCAGTGCGCCTATGGGCGCGATATCCAGATTTATATCCATATTTCCATGGTACATGAAACAATTGCCCTGCCCAACACGGTAGCCTCTTGTCCGAAGAGATAGGAGTTGTGCCGAATGAGAACAGCAATGACAATGTTGGATAGATCCAGGGCGTATTGGCTTGTCGGTTTCGCTCTACTGTGGTTAATGGTTGGCGCTAACCTGCCTTCTCCCCTGTACGCCGTGTACATGCGCCTCTGGCACTTCAGCCCGACGATGCTGACGTTGATTTTCGCTAGCTATGCACTGGCGCTAATCCCGACACTGCTTCTGCTCGGTCACCTCTCGGACCAGGTCGGTCGTCGTCCTATCCTACTGGGTGGCCTGATGATGGCCGCCGCGGCATCGGCCGTCTTCGCACTCGCTCAAGGGGTCACCTGGCTCTTTATCGCCCGGATGACGCAAGGAATAGCCGTGGGCATGATGAGCGGCGCGGCGACGGCGGCACTGGTCGAGCTGCATCCCCAAGGAGACCTCCGTCATGCCGCGCTGGTGGCCTCCATCGCCACAGCGGGGGGCACCGCCCTCGGACCGGCACTCTCTGGTCTGCTGGCCCAGTACGGACCCGCGCCATTGGCGTTTTCCTATTGGATCCAAGCCGCCTTTTCGCTGCCCGTTTTGTTGGGCGTCTGGGTGATGCCGGAAACCGTTGCGAAAACCTCGGGAACCATGTCTTGGCGTCCTTCTCTCGGAGTGCCGAAATCTATCCGCAAACCCTTTGTGATCGCTGCCATGACGGCCTTCGTGGCCTGGGCGGTTGCCGCTCTTTATATGGCGCTGGTGCCGGCTTACGTGATGAAGCTGTTGCACATTTCCAATCTTGCTGTTGCCGGAAGCGTGGTCTTTGCAATGCTGGGTGTTTCCTCAGTCGCTCAAAGCGTGCTCAAACGCGTTCCTCCGCGCCTGGGAATGGTAGTCGGCCTAGCACTGCTGGTTGTGGGGCTGGAGGGAGTGGTGCTGGCCGTCCCTATGCAGTCCCTGGAACTGATTGCGCTGGGAACGCTCGTCACAGGCGTGGGCCAGGGGCTCGCTTTCGGGGGAAGCATGGCCTTGATCAACCAAATAGCACCGTCAGAACAGCGCGGCCGGGTCGTCTCTAGCTTTTATGTCGTTATTTATCTAGGTGTCGGTTTACCTGTCATCGGGACTGGTCTCGCGGCAACGCAAATAGGACTGTACCGAGCGGTCTCCGGTTTCGCACTGGTGATCGCCCTGATAGGCGCTGCAATCGCTTATGTGGTAGCCCGCAATGGCAACTTGCTTTCCAAGTAAGTGCGTTGATTTGCGAGGGAAATATGACGGCCAGATTTTCAGTGAGCGCGTGACCCGGAGCCAAGCATGGCTTGGCAATAACGAAGATGAACGCTCCAAGCACAACGCCGCATTTCGGAGGTCGCCGTTGCCGCCGCGGGCTAAAGAAACATCAATCGCATACACTCGGACATC
Organism: uncultured Thiohalophilus sp.; assembly: GCA_964596835.1. Taxonomy (GTDB): domain Bacteria; phylum Pseudomonadota; class Gammaproteobacteria; order UBA6429; family Thiohalophilaceae; genus JAADGZ01. Next base: position 8,773 of record CAZQVV010000081.1, read on the forward strand.
AAAAAGCACCGTTCCTCGTCGCGCGGCTTTTTGCTGCCGATGATGCAAGCGTTGGGCTTTATAAACAGCATTCAGCCCAACCTGCGATAACGCAATTACTCGGCAATCCCTGATTATTTTATCTCTTCAATATAGGTGCGACTGATCGGTGTCTGCACATACACTTTTTTATCCTTTTTATTTCTTGCCCAGAAATAATAATAACCCTTGTTCGGCTCGGAGGTGACCTTGCCGTCCAGCACAGTCCAGCTCTTAACGTGACTGCCCGCCGCATAGGTAACTTTGTAGTTACCTTCCAGCCAGGTCACGCCCAGACGGGAGATTTTGTTTTGTTGTTCCTGGCTGCAAGCCATAAGCAAAAAAGCGGATAAGAATAAAATAACAAGCGGTTTCATAATAGAGTTCCTTTGATAACAAGACGGATATAATACATCTTTAATGCAATTGGCAATAAAACTCTGTCCGGATTTTCTCCTGCCAGTTTCATGGGGCTTCTCAAATAAGTTTTTTACTCTACAGGCGGTCGTAGTCGGTTTTTTCGGATTGAGGCCTCTCGCATCTCAGCGGCATCCTGCCGCTTATCCATCACACCACGGGCACGCGCGATGTCCTCGGAACGATCTACATCCCACAAGGCTGGCAGCTCTGACCACGGCAGTCCGGCCGCACGCAGGCGCAGGCGGGTTTGGTGCAGCACATCCACCGTTCCCCAGTCCACAGTTTCAAACATGTCCGTATTCAGGACCGACTGGCCGACCAGCACATAACCGCCGTCCTCTGCGGGTCCCACTACGCAGGAGACGCCGTGGGCCAGCACCTGTAAGGCCTGTTCAAGATAGTCCGCCGTAATCGCAGGACAGTCGCTGCCGATGAGCACGACTAACCGGCGGGTGGATAAGCCATCGGCCATTGCATGACCCATACGTATCCCCAGATCGCTTCCCTGCTGTTGCTTCATCTCCACCCCATAGGCTTCATGTAATTCCTGAAACAGGGCATGAGAGCCATCCGGCTCACACCAGATCTGTAACGGACAAAGCCGACTGTCCGCCACCTCCTGCACGATATGACGGGTCAGATCGGCAGAAAATGCTGCTGCGCCCTGTTCACCTAGTTCTGGAATCAGGCGGGTCTTGACCCTACCTGGCAACGGCGCCTTGCTGAAAATCAGAATACGGGCATCGGGATAACGATAGGACATGATAATAACAGGAGCCCGCTCAGTAATAATAAATTCAGCGGTAATAAATCCGGTGCAGACGTGCCGCTGAAACGCCGAAAAACCAGGCCAGCCGCAACCCCCACATCAGCAGCACCGTACGCAGAATCCCCTGTGTCTCCCAACGCCTGCTTGAGGTGATCACCCGTGGGCGCAGGCAACAGGGCGCGGAAATTCGTTTCAGCCGCCGACTCAATTCAAGATCCTCCATCAGGGGAATATCGGCGAAACCACCCAGATGCACAAAAGCCTCGCGTAATACAAACATAGCCTGATCCCCGGTCGCCATGCCGGTGAGACAGGAACGCCAGTTCATGAACGTTTCGATGACGCGCAAGAGCCACGCCTGGCCGGACAAACGCACATCAAAACGGCCCCAAATCCGTCCGGTTTCCAGTGCCTCACGAATCAGCCCATCGGCATTCTCTGGCAGGCGGGTATCGGCATGCAGAAACAGCAGTACCTCTCCCTGCGCCTGTTCAGCCCCCGCATTCATCTGTCGGGCGCGCCCCCGGCCGGTTTGCACCATTTTATCAACCTGTCCCTGCGCCTGAAACAAGGTCGCATCGGTGCTGCCGCCATCCACCAGAATAATTTCATGGCCCAAGTCGCGATATCTCTGCAATCGCGACAGATAGGGTGCCATTTGGGGCGCCTCGTTCAACACTGGAATGATAATGGACAAGCGCACTCGTTCACCGCCATATATGCATAAAAAATAACGTCAATATTCTCAATAACTTAAAAATCCTGATGCCCTTCACAGTTTACCGGTAACCCTCCCCCGCAGGCTAAACAAGCGCCGCTGCCTGCCGATATAAGAGATCTGTAAACGCATAAGGCAGCGTACCCTATGGATAATCTGGCCGAACAACTGATCCGCGACTACAAAGAGCTGGTTTCCCTGCCGGAAATCACTTTGCGCATCAACGAAATGGTCAATGATCCTGACTGTGACATTGACAGCATCGGCAAACTCATCAGCCAGGATCCCGCTCTGGCCGTGCGCCTGCTGGGGATCGCCAACAGCCCTTTCTACGGCTTTTCGACGGAAGTCAGCACCGTTAGCCGCGCCATTGCCGTGCTTGGCATTAACAAAATTCGTGATATCGTCCTGTCCGCCTCGGCCACCAAAGCCTTCGACGGCATCCCGGTGGAAATTATTGCCGTCGATGACTTCTGGCAACACAGTCTTTACTGCGGCGTACTCGGGCAGACGCTGGCAAGACAAACAGCGCTGGATCCCGATGCGGTATTTATTGCCGGCCTGCTGCATGATATTGGCCAACTGATTCTGTTCAACCGCTATCCACAGGAGATGCATGAAATCATTCTGCGCACTATCGAAGGTGAAGCCCCCCTCACCATGGTGGCCGCTGAACAGGAACGGCTGGGCATCAATCATACCCAGGTCGGGGCCGAGCTGGCACGCTCCTGGCACCTGCCCGCACACATCGAGGCCGTCATTGCCTGGCATCACACCCCTAAAAACACCACCGCCCACCAACAGGAGATAGCACTGATCTACATCGCTAACACCGTCGCGCAGATGCTCGACTTTGACTGCGACAGCGTCATGAAAAAGCTGGAGGTGTCCGATGAAATCTGGGCCATGGCGCAGCTACAGCGCGAACAGATCCCCCCGGCTATCGACGCCGCCAGCGAGCAACTGGAAACGCTGCGCCAGCTTTATTTCGGGTAAAGAGATAAGGGCTTAATCTGCTTGTCCTTCGACAAGCTCAGGGCGAACGGTAAGGGGCTGCAAAACAATAATTTACCGAATTTAGTTATTCTATGGGAACGCCCTGGTACCTAAATAAGCGTTCCAAATATTAATCGTTGCACAAGTATCCGCATGGTAACGACTCACCCCTCAGATTTGTTCCGGTTCCCACGTTCCTGCGTGGGAACCCATACCTCAGCTTACGTCGTCACCCTATGCGTTCCCACGCAGGAGCGTGGGAACGAGGTATGGTGCGAATACTTATGCAACGATTAATACCAGTAACTTTAGACACTACCGTTCGTCCTGAGCTTGTCGAAGGAAGCTTGTCGAAGGGTAAATAGACTAAGTACTCTATTTCACACTCATGGTTCGACAAGGCTCTCCTGAGCGAAGTCGAAGGGCTCACCACGAACGTG
>CAZQVV010000082.1:0-6152 GCA_964596835.1 uncultured Thiohalophilus sp.
TAACTTACAATGTCTCCACAACAATTTTTACCCACAAATTCTGCTGAAGAGCCAAATGTTTTTGCTTTTATTGGCGTATATTCGCGTTCATTGGCGGACAGATAAGCGTTTGGCTTTTAAAAAATATTCGTGGGGATACCCCAGATCTGAAAGAGGATGCAGGCTGGACAAAGCAGGAATCAACTTTCTTCGTCAAAACGATTATTGACAAGATGTTCAATGGCGTCGACCGCCTCCTGCTCATCTTCACCATTAGCGCATAGCAGCAACGAAGTTCCCTTGCCGGCGGCCAGCATCATGACACCCATGATGCTTTTACCATTGACCTTTTTATCATGGTGATGAAGAAATAGATCGGCCTTGAATTGCGAACTCAGGGTTACCAGTTTGGCGGCGGCGCGAGCATGCAAACCGAGTTTGTTACAAATCAGGATTTCTTTTTTTAGCACCTGAGAATGGCCTTCATTTTTCAGTCCCTCCGGCAGTCAGCGCAAGAATGCCGTCCTGACCGCCGCTAACAGCTTTCTCGGCCAGATCATTTAATTTAAGGCCAGGATAGTTCATTACCCGTACGAGCATCGGCAGGTTGACGCCGGAAACCAGTACCCGCTCGGGATTCAACAGTTCCGAGGCAATGTTGCTGGGAGTGGCGCCATACATGTCAGTCAGGATGAGCACGCCTTCACCGCTATTCAGTTTTTGCAGGGTGCTACGAACCTGTTCCAGCATTTCATCGGTGTTGCAGTCCATGCATGCGACTAGCACCTGGGTTGGCAAAGTCGCGCTGCCGATCACGTCTATGGCAGTATTATATAAAGTTTCACCGATACTGTTGTGGGTCAGGATTAACAGACCAACACTCATTTCTGTTTCCTCATGATAGCTCTCTGTGCCGATGCAGAATGCCGGAGCGTCGTTCTTTAAACCAGGCAGTCAGCTTTTCAACCATATAAACAGACCGGTGCTGACCACCGGTACAACCGATGGCGATGGTCATATAACTGCGATTATCCGCTTCAAAACGCGGTATCCAGTGTTCGAGAAAGTTGCGGATATCCTCGAACATTTTTATGGCATCGTCATGCTGTTCCAGAAATTCAGCAACGGCCGGGTCGCAGCCTGTCAGCTTGCGCAGACAGGGCTCCCAGTGCGGATTGGGAATACAGCGCACGTCAAAAACAAAATCGGCGTCGACCGGTATGCCTTGTTTGAAACCAAAGGATTCAAATAGCAAAGAGAGTCGGCTATGATCGCCGTTGTTGACACGGGATTGAATTAGTTCCCGTAGTTGATGAATATTGGTACGGCTGGTATCCATGTGCAGATCAGCCTCGACGGCAATCGCTTCGAGCAGGCTGCGTTCCTGAATAATCGCTTCATTAAGCGGTACTTCGTCACTGCTGAGTGGGTGACGGCGCCGGGTTTCACTGAAACGTTTTATCAGGGTGGCATTGTCAGCTTCAAAAAAGAAAATTTCAACATCCATTTTGTGTGATCTCAGATCCCTGAGAATACCGGAAAAGCCGGCCAGATCGGCGGCGGTGTTGCGAGCATCGATCCCCACCGCGATATGTTCATGGTCCATATTGGGGGACGAAAGTAATTGATCGGCCAGTGCGGGTAGCATGGCGGCCGGCAGATTGTCGATACAATAGTATTGCAGATCTTCCAGCACATTGAGTGCGATAGACTTGCCGGAGCCGGATAGGCCGCTGATGATGATCAGTTTCATGATGAGTTATTCTTGATCAATTGTCGTTGACGGTTAATAAAGTCCTGGGCGGAATTATAGCCGCGCAAATGCAGGGCGTGGTTGCGTACGGCGGTTTCAATGACAATGCTCAGATCCCGGCCCGGCCCCAGAGGTAGAACGACTTCAGGAATGTTCATATCCAGCACCTTGAAGTACCGCTGGGTGCAGGTGCAGTCTAGCCGTTCCAGTGGTGGATTGTTCTTTGCGTCAAAATTCTCCAGTTTGATGATCAGGCTTAGACGTTTGTCATTGAGAATCGCATTATCGCCGAACATGGCGCGCACGTTAAGTATTCCCAGCCCACGAACCTCGATAAAATCTGCGAGCAGATCCGGGCAGCGACCATGTACCGTATCCGGGGTGGCCTGAAAGAATTCGGGCGCGTCATCCGCAACAAGGCGGTGGCCGCGGGTCAATAATTCCAGCGCCAGCTCACTTTTCCCTACCCCACTGGGACCGGTGAGCAGCACGCCCAGCCCCAGCACTTCCATGAATACGCCGTGGATGATCTGTTTTTTGGAGAGAATGCTGCTGAGGTGACAATCCAGCACCTCGATAATCCGGCGGGCGGTAAGGGGAGAACCAAGCAGGGGCGTCACCGTGTCCCTGGCCCATTGACGCAGCGCATCCCGCGGCAGGGTGGAACAGGCGAAAATAATCATGGCGGGGCGGGCGTCGAATAACTGGCGCAGGGTGTCCTCGCAGATATCGGCTTCCAGTTCGGATAAATACTGGGTTTCGGTTGCCCCCAGTACCTGAATGCGGTTGGGGCGTATCAGATTCAGGTAGCCGACCAGATTGGACTGGGGGTCGAGCTGGGATTCCAGAATCAGGCGATCAGTTTGATTTGTGTCGGACAGCCAGAGCAGTTCCAGTGGTTTTTGGTGGCTGTCAAAGACGTCCTGTACCGTGAGATGCGTGGCCATGATCAGGTCAGAGGTTGTTGTCGTTCCCTGATAAGTGAATATATTTCATGTGCGCTCCCGGCATGGCGGAGACTGTCCCTGAAACTTTGTTCATTGAACAGGCTGGCCAGTTCGGACAGAATGGCGAGATGTTCGTCGGTGGATTCCTCGGGCACCAGCAGGGCAAATATCAGATCAACCGGCGCCTGGTCGATGGCGTCGAAGTCGATCCCCTCGGCCAGCCGGATAAAGGCGCCGCTGGCCTGGCGAGTGTTCTTCACCCGCCCATGGGGAATGGCTACGCCATAGCCAATACCGGTACTGCCGAGGCGTTCCCGAGACAGCAGGCTGTCAAAAATATCACCGGCAGTGACATATAACTGATCCTGCGCCAGTAGCCGACTGAGTGCTTCAAGCGCCCGTTTTTTACTGTGAGCGCCTGCTTCGCAGGCAATACGATCTTCGCTTAACAGGTCACTGAGTTGCATGCCCGATTCTCATTAATCCGGATAGTCTATTTTATTCAAATGTCCCGGTTATTCAGTATGAACACCGGAGCCTTGAGTCTTAGTTTTCTTCTTCCACCGCGGCCTGCCATTTCGGGCTACCGTTACCCCGGTGATGGTTGGTGATCTTTTCCTTGTGCTTTTTGACTTGCCGATCCAGTTTGTCAATCATGGCGTCGATGGCGGCATACATGTCTTCGTGCTCGGCATCGGCAAACAAATTACCACCACTGACATGGATGGTCGCCTCCGCTTTTTGCCTGAGTTTTTCGAGGCTCAATATAACGTGGACGTTGGTAACATGATCAAAATGCCGTTCAATCCGTTCGAGTTTGCCGACTACGTAGTCATGAAGGGAATCAGTAATTTCGAGATGATGTCCTGTTATATTCAGTTGCATAGAGTATTCCTCCTGGCTGTTTATGTGAGGCGTTTACGTTCATTCGAAGGCGGTATGGCCAGCGTCTCCCGGTACTTTGCAACGGTACGACGTGCGACCATGATACCCTGATCTGAAAGTATATTGGCGATTTTACTGTCACTTAATGGTTTATTGGGCCGCTCGGCGGCAACCAGTTTTTTGATCAGGGCGCGAATGGCCGTGGCGGAACATTCGCCGCCGCTGGCGGTGGAAACGTGACTGGAAAAAAAGTATTTCAGTTCGAAGATCCCGCGGGGGGTATGCATGTATTTTCGGGTGGTGACGCGGGAAATGGTGGATTCGTGCATCTCGACTTTTTCGGCAACGTCATGTAGCACCAGTGCCTTCATGGCCTCTTCACCATGATCGAGAAAATCGGCCTGGCGTTCGACGATGCAACGGGAAACTTTGAGCAGTGTTTCATTGCGGCTTATCAGGCTCTTGATAAACCAGCGTGCTTCCTGCAGGTGGTTTTTCAGATAGGTGTTGTCCTTGCTGTTGTTGACTTTTTTGATCAGACTGGCGTAATGTGGATTGACGCGAAGGCGGGGCGCGGCATCGGAATTCAGTTCCACTTGCCAACGCCCCTTGACCTTGGTAACGATCACATCCGGGATGATATATTCCGGCTGACTGGCGGTAATCTGACCGCCGGGCCGGGGGTTGAGTGACTGAATCAGTAGAATGACTTCTTTCAGCGATTCTTCGCTGATTTTCATGCGCCGTGTTAGCTGGGCATAATCACGGTTAGCCAGCAGATCGAAGTAGTCGTTAACCAGTTTGATGGCCGGTTCCAGCCATTCAGATTCAAATGGAAACTGTTTTAGTTGCAGGCTCAGGCTTTCGCGCAAATCCTGCGCAGCGACTCCGGCGGGATCGAAATTCTGGATCCGGTGCAGCACCGCCTCGACTTCATCGAGCTCGATTTCTTCAAGATCATTGGCCAGCGCCTGATGAATCTCCTCGATTGAAGTGCCGAGATAACCGTCATCATTGATGGCATCAATGATGACTCGGGCAATAACCTGATCGGTTTCGGAAAAGGGGGTCAGTTCCATCTGCCAGTGTAAATGATCCTGCAGGGATTCATCGTTGTTACCGGACACCTCGAAGTCGTGTTCGACGGCGTTGCCGGATGAGGACGGCGGGGCAATGGAGTCGTAGATGTCATCCCAACTGGAATCGGTCGGCAATTCGTCGGGGATGGCAGAATCTTCATTCGGCCCCTTGATTTCAGTTGCTTCAGTTTCCTGTTTACCCTCAGATGTTTCGGTCTCGGGGGTGCTTTCAGAATCATTCTTGTTAGTGGATGTGTTGTTATGATCGTCATCCAGTTCCAGCATTAAATTAGAGTCCAGCGCGTCCTGAATTTCGGTGTGGAGTTCCAGTGTGGACAACTGTAGCAGGCGAATCGCTTGCTGCAACTGGGGGGTCATGGTCAGGTGTTGACCGAGTCGGAGTTGTAAAGCTTGTTTCATATTTTATATTTGGGGATCTCAGCCGGCAGGAAAGGGTTACCGACTATATTAATTTTAGCTTATTTCAATTTGTAGTGCAGGAAATTTGGCATACTTTTTTCATAACAATTAAATTGACAAATCTGCGGTGATGACTACCGCTTTTTCTTTCTAATTTTACGCTGTCTTTGAGCCGGTCGTGTCTTGATTGAGAACAACAAGGGGGCTATAGGCGGAAGTGTTCACCCAGATAGACTTTTCTGACATGGCTGTCAGCCAGCAGGGAGTCAGGATCGCCGGCGGCAATCACCTGGCCGGAATTCATGATGTAGGCGCGTTCGCAGATGCCCAGCGTTTCGCGCACATTGTGATCGGTAATGAGCACACCGATGTCACGCTCAGTCAGATGTTTGATAATGCTCTGAATATCCAGTACCGAGATGGGATCCACCCCGGCGAAAGGTTCATCGAGCAAAATAAATCGTGGTTCGGTGGCCAGCGCCCGGGCGATTTCCACCCGCCGCCGTTCGCCACCGGAGAGGCTGACGCCGATATTGTGGCGGATGTGGGTGATATGAAGCTCTTCCAGCAGTTCTTCCCGTTTTTGTTCCTGTTGAAAGCGGCTCAGGTCGGAGCGGGTCTGCAGAATGGCCATGATGTTATCCGCCACCGACAGTTTGCGAAAAATGGACGCCTCCTGCGGCAGATAGCCAATACCATCACGAGCACGCAGGTGTAGCGGCAGTGGGGTAATATCCTTGTCGTCCAGATAAATGCTGCCCTTGTCTGCCCTTACCAGCCCCACGATCATATAGAATGAGGTCGTTTTACCGGCGCCATTAGGCCCCAGCAGGCCGACGATTTCGCCACTTTTTATATCAAGAGATACATCCTGCACCACATCGCGGCCCTTGTAACGTTTGGCCAGGTGGCGGGCGCTGAGTTCGCTCCGGGAGGGGGACGTGTCGCTCATGGTGTTTCCTCAGGTGCGGGTTGCCCGGATGCGGATTTCCAGGGCGCAGATAATTGCCAGGGTGGTGGTGCCCAGGGTGCAGATTGCCAGGACGCAGGTTGCGGGGATGCAGGTTGCCGGGACACAGGTTGCGGGGA
>CAZQVV010000082.1:6252-11879 GCA_964596835.1 uncultured Thiohalophilus sp.
GGGGATGCAGGTTGTCGGGACGTAGATTGTGGGGACGTAAGTTGCCAGGGTTCGGGTTGCCAGGACGTGGGTTGCCAGGGCGCAGATTGCCAGGGCGCAAGTTGCCAGGACGCAGGTTGCCAGGGTGCGTGTTGCTCGGATGCCGTGTCGTTAGTGGCTGTTTTCTTCTGTACGATCACGGCACGGACGCGACCGGATTTTTTGCCCTCCGAATTGGCTGAGATCCGACTGTTTCGAGTGTCATATTCGATATGTTCACCGGAAAAATGGTTGCCACCCTGCCAGACTTCGGCATCTTTCATCAGAAGCAGTCGATCGGTACTGGCATAATATTCCATGCGCCGTGCCCGTGAGTACACAATTTCGGTACTGTTGTCAGGAAGTTGCTGCAGTTTTGCCGGACTGCCAATGATGATCAGCTTGTTCAGCAGGCCATCGACTAAATAGACATACACCTCGTCAGCATCTATTTTCAGGCTACCCTGAGTAATATGCACGTTGCCAATATAATGACTGTAGCCTTTGGGTTGTTCGGCGATCATGCGGTCAGCATCGATATGAATAGGCTGTTGCCGATCGCCGCTCAGGGCGTATACCGGTGATACTGGCGTCAAGGCCAGTAATAATAGTGGCAGTAGCAAGGACAGTTTAAGGCCGGGATACGTCATATTTTCCTCGTGTATCCGCCAGAAATTCCAGTCGTCCCAGAGCCAGGTTGGCGCGCATCCCGATGGCGGTGGTTTGATGATAGCCCCGGGTCAGTTTAACGGCGGCATCGGTTTCAGCATAGTCACGCTGGGTGTCGATACGTAAATCACGGGTCAGCAATTGCATGCGGGTACGGGCCGTGCCGGGTTGAGTGATGTCCACGGCGCCATTGAGATGAATGCGCCGGCCGTCATCATAAACCACCCCTTCCTTGGCTACCATGATCCAGGGGGGATGCTTTTTAGTGAACATTCTGAGCACCGGCGCGGCCAGTTGCAGAGTATTATCATCCGGGTAGTGATTCAGCCGCCGGGCCGCCAGACGATAGTGCAGGCTGCCATTGGCATTGAACACCGTGGCTTTTAGGCCGTCGATGTAATAATCGGGTTCGTGGCGCAGGGCGGTTGTGTCCTTGATGGTTTTTTGCTCGATGGCATTGAGCAGCCAGTTGGCGAAGGCGCTGAGCATGACGACAAACAGTAGGGTAAGAAAATAATGCAGGCGGCTCATGGCAGAAAATATTGAACCTGCGTATCCAGCGTGTTCTGCGCCTCCATGATGAGATCACAAACATCGCGCGCCGCGCCGCGACCACCATTGTGTGGAGTCTGCCAGTGGGCGTGCTGTTTGGCAATGGGGTGAGCATCCTGTACCGCAATGGCCAGCCCGGCGCGTGTGAGCACAGGCAGGTCGACCACGTCATCGCCCACATAGGCGGTCTGTTCAAACTCCAGCGCCAGCTTTTTCACCAGGCTTTCAAAGGCCGGTAGTTTTTCCAGTTTGCCCTGATAGACGTACTTGATTCCCAGGTTGAGCATACGGTGTTCGACCACAGGGGAACTGCGAGCAGTAATAATACCGATGGCTACCCCCGAGCGTTGTAGCATTTTCATGCCCAGTCCATCGCGGGCGTTGAAAGCCTTGTATTCCTGCCCGTCGTCACCGACAAACAAACTGCCATCGGTGAGTACGCCATCGACGTCGAAGACCACCAGTTTGATCTGTCTCGCTTTTTCGAGAATGTCTTTCATAAGTTCAGTTACGAGTTACGAGGGACGAGGGTCGGAACCGGGGTTTTGTCCCCTGTCCCTCGCAACTTGTCCCGGTTATGCGTTATACCACGCCGGCGCGCAACAGGTCGTGCATGTTCAATGCGCCAATCAAATGCTTCTGATCATCGACCACGGGCAGAGCATTGATACGCTTGCTGTCCATGAGTTGCAGGGCTTCGGCAGCCAGCCGATCCTTCTCAATGGTGGTGAAATGATGGCTCATGCCCTCGCGGATGTTCAGCGTCTGGATATCGATTTTGCCGTGATCCAGCAGTCGGCGCAGATCGCCGTCGGTAAAAATGCCCAGTAGATGGTCGTTGTCATCCACCACAGTCGTCATCCCCAGTCCTTTTTGTGACATCTCTACCAGTGCCTCGGCAAGATTGGCTTGCTGATTAATTTTCGGCAGGCTGTCGCCGCTATGCATGAGGTCGGCTACGTGCAGGAGCAGGCGTTTACCGAGACGTCCGGCAGGGTGGGAAAGCGCGAAGTCATCGGTAGTGAAACCACGGGATTCGAGCAGGGAAATCGCCAGCGCATCGCCCATGACCAGGGTGGCGGTGGTGCTGGAAGTCGGGGCCAATCCCAGCGGGCAGGCTTCGCGTTCAACGCTGACGTCCAGATGCACATCGGCCTCAGAAGCCAGTCGGGACCCAGGATTGCCGGTCAGGGCGATCAGGGGGGCGCCGAGCCGCTTGATCAGGGGCACAATGGTGAGGATTTCGTCGGTGCCGCCTGAGTTGGACAGCGCCAGCACGACATCCTGTGCGGTGATCATGCCCAGATCGCCGTGGCTGGCTTCGCCGGGATGGACGAAAAAGGCCGGTGACCCGGTGCTGGCCAGGGTGGCGGCAATCTTACTGCCGATGTGGCCCGATTTGCCCATCCCCATGACCACAATCCGGCCCTGGCAGTTGATCATATATTCGCAGGCGCGGACAAACTGATCATCAATGCGTGACTTCAGGGCCTGGATAGCCGTGGCCTCGGTATCCACTACTGCGCAGCCCATTTTGATGATTTGTTCGTGATTCATGCGCTTGCCGCTATTTGGCCGGGTAGCCCAGCTCGGCCAGTTTTTCGCGAATACCGGCTTCAGAAAGCGGGCCACCGCTGATCGTAACATGGCCGTTCTCAATCTCGACTTCGACCGTCTCAATCCCTTCCAGAAGTTTCAGACCTTCCTGAATGGTGGAGGCGCAGCCGCCACATTTTACATTTTCAACATCAAGTTCCAGGTGTTCGCTCATAATTATTTACCTTTACGATTTAAAACGATTTAAAGTTTTATCCCTGAGGTATCCTCACGAATATTTTCTAAAAGTCAAACGCTTATCGGTCCGCCAATGAACGCGAATATACGCCCATAAAGGCAACAGCATTCATGATTGTATTCTACGCCGCAGACACATCAACATAAAATATTGGCGTTAATTCGCGTTTATTGGCGGATATTTCTTTTATCTGTTTACTTTTAAAGGTTATTTTGTGGGGATCCCTTAGGTTTTATCCGGGTTTAATTGAAATCCACTTCAACTGCCATGCATGCCTTTGCTGGCATCGAGGTAGAGTACACCCAGATAGACGAAATAACTGCATAATAACAGTAGCCCTTCCCAGCGATTAATGCGTCCCTCTCCGCGAAAGCCATAGGCGAATACAAACAGGGCGATGCTCAGACCGATCATCCAGGGAAAGTCACGGGTCAGGACGGCGGGATCCAGCGTATGCGGTGCAATCAGACCGGGAAGTCCCAGCACGGCCAGTATATTGAACATATTGGAACCGATTACGTTGCCAATGGCAATATCGTGTTCCTTTTTCAGCGCACTCATAATCGAAGCAGCCAGCTCCGGCATGCTGGTGCCGATGGCGACCACGGTTAGGCCGATGATTAAATCGCTGACGCCCAGAGCATGCGCGATATTGACTGCGCCCCAGACCAGAATGCGGGAGCTGAACAGCAACAGGATCAGACCCACGATGAGCCAGAAGATGGCCTTGCCAGTGGCAATGTGCGGGATTTCATGCTCATATTCCAGTTCCAGCGGATCCTTTTTCTCTTTCATGGCAATTGAGATCATCCACTTGAGCATGACCACCAAGCCGATGAGCAGGATCAGGCCATCGAGACGGGTGAGCTGTCCGTCGAGCACCAGGAGCAAGGCAAGGATCATAGTCAGGAACATCACCGGGTATTCTCGGCGCAACGTTTGGGAATTGACTTTCAAGGGTGAGATCAGCGCAGTTATGCCCAGCACCAGGGCGATATTGGCGATATTGGAACCCAGGGCATTGCCGACGCCCATGGCCGGATCGCCCTGCCAGGCGGCGACGGAAGAGACCAGAATTTCCGGCGCTGACGTGCCGATACCGACAATCGTCAGGCCGATGATCAGCGGTGAGATGCCAAGATTACGCGCCAGCGCAGCGGCGCCGTAGACGAAGCGTTCTGCGCCCCAGACCAGCAGCACGAAGCCGCTCAGTACGGCGGCAATAGACAGAAGAATTTCATTATTCATTAGACGAATGGTAACTACAAATCCGGGTAACGGGTAGTGGGTTAAACCTGAGGTATCCCCACGAAATACTGTCTAAAACTCAAAAGATAAAAAAATAGTCCGCAAATGAACGCCAATGTTTGATGGTTTATACGTCTTTGGTAGTCACATATACAGCCATGAATATTTTCGCGTTTATTGGCGTTTATTGGCGTTTATTGGCGTTTATTGGCGCTCATTTGCGGACAGATAAGTTTTTGATTTTTAGAAGATTTTCGTGGGGATACTTCAGGGGTTAAACACAGCCACCATCATGGTGTAACGGGTGTCGTTTCAGGTGTTTTCGGCTTGCCCTTTTCGAGATCCAGCTCCAGTTCCAGTTCCAGATCCGCATCATCGTCGCTGTTGTCCGGTTCATTTTTCTCGATGGGGGGAGGGGGGTTGCCGTCATAGATCAGGTTGCGGCGATGTTGCAGATAAGCTTCACGCATGAAAATATAAGGGTCGAGCGCAGCCTGTTCGAGGACACGGGAAGCACCCAACATTTCTGCTCGTTTGCTGATAAAGGCTAACCCTGCGAGACCCCAGGTCACGCTGTTATCCTGAACTAGCGAATGAGACAGCGGGTGATTGTATATATCGACTACCAGCCCGCCGGTGCCGCGGATGGTACTGGGACCGAGAAAAGGCAGCACGAAGTAGGGACCGGCTGGCACGCCCCATACGGCCAGCGTCTGGCCGAAATCTTCCTGGTGTTTGGAGAGGCCGACATAGGTCGCCGGATCAAACAGGCCAAAAACGCCCAGTGTGGAATTGACGGCGATGCGATAAAAGTCCGAACCGGCTTGTTCAACCTTGAACTGCAGCAGATCATTGAACAATACAATAACATCGGACAGATTGCTGAAAAAATGGGAGACACCGCTCTGGATGAAGTTTGGCGTATAGTCCGTATAGGCCTGGGCGACGGGACGAATGGCGGCCTTGTCTATCGTCGTGTTGAACTTATAAATGGCCCGGTTATAGGACTCAAAGGGATCGTGCTTGTCCGGCGGACCGGATACGCTGGCACACCCGCTGGCAAGCACGATGCCTGTTAGCAGGATGAAGAACTGACAAAATTTAATAAAAGACAGGTTCAGGGGCACAGTGCTAATTAGTCGGTTATTATTGGCGGGCATAATCCCATTGTTATGTGAATGAATCAAGATAAAGATAGGAGGCCTAAATTCAGGTCAGGAAACAAGTGATCAAATTCTCATTCCCTCGCGCTTAAATAGCGGTTCCAAATACCCGTCCAGTTTAGGAATGACCGTTCGTCCTGAGCCTGTCGAAGGAAGCCCGTCGAATAAAAAACCGTTCGTCC
>CAZQVV010000083.1:0-11833 GCA_964596835.1 uncultured Thiohalophilus sp.
TGTCTGGAATTAGACGGGATTTCCTTACTACCTTAGAAATAATTTTCTGCGCATTTTGTAGAAAATTATTTCGTGAAGGTACTTATCTTGTGGTTTATCCAGGTTAGATGAAAACCATGCGCGTCATGATTATCGCCGGCGAAGCCTCCGGCGATCAGCATTCTGCCCGTCTGGTTGAGGCTATGCATGCTATCGATCCTTCGGTAGAATTTTTTGGTATCGGCGGCGAATGCATGCGCAAGGCCGGGGTGGATATTCAGGTTGACTCAGCTGAAATGGCGGTCGTGGGCCTGGTGGAGATCTGGGCGCACCGCAAGGTCATCTTCGGCGCGCTGAATAAAATGCGGGAAATTCTGAAAACCGATCCGCCTGATCTTCTGTTTCTTACCGACTATCCCGAATTTAATCTGCGCCTGGCCAAAACCGCTAAGCAGCTTGGTATCAAAGTCCTGTTTTATATCAGCCCGCAAATCTGGGCCTGGCGTCAGTGGCGAGTCAAAAGAATTCGCAAACTGGTGGACATGATGGCGGTCATCTTCCCCTTCGAGTTGGATTTCTATCACCGGCACCGTGTCCCAGTGCGTTTTGTCGGCCATCCGCTGGCCGATGAAGTTCATGCCAGCGCCGAACGGGATCACCTCTGTACTGAATTTGGGCTGCACGCACAGAAACCGGTAGTTGGTCTGTTTCCCGGCAGTCGGCAAAGCGAAGTCAAACGCCTGATGCCCATCATTATTGAAACCGCGAAACAACTGAAACAACAAAATCCAAAAATCCAGTTTCTGCTACCCATTGCCTCAACCCTTAAACGCGAGCACTTCAACCCCTATCTCGATGCCGACACGCCTGTTATCACCATGCTGGAAAATCGCAGTTACGATATCATGGCCGCCTGTGACGCTATCATCACGGTCTCCGGTACGGTAACACTTGAGATTGCCTTAATCGCTACACCGATGGTAATCATCAATCGTATTTCCAGACTCTCCTATTTGATCGCAAAACAGATGGTCAAGGTCGATCACATCGGCCTTTGTAATATCGTCGCTGGCAAACGCGTGGTTCCTGAGCTGATTCAATATGAAGCCAAAGCTGAAAAAATCAGCGCTGAAATTATGAGAATGCTGAACCAGACTGATTACAGCCAGTCAATCAAAAAGGAATTACAGAAAGTAAGAGCTAAGTTGAGTTCAGAAGGTGAAGTCAGTAATCTTTCCGAGTTGACAATGGAACTTCTGAAGTGCCCTGGTTCAGAATGATAAACAGCACATGGCGTTTAGTTTTTACTTCTTTATTGGTAGGATACGCAGGGCAAAAGAGATGCTGATCTTTTGTGAAAATTAATGAAAGTCAAATCATATTAACTTAACAACTCCTGGAGAGGATTTCAGGAGTCGTTCCAGTAATTTTTTATAAAGACTGACCTGACAGCGTTTCAACAATAGGACAGTGGGCCGTGTTGTTGTCGGTTTGACAGGCCTTGATTAAATTATCCAATGTCGTTCGCAGCTTTTTGAGATCGTTAATTTGCTGCTCAATGTGGGCACGCTTCTTTTCTGCGCGCGCGCGAACATCCATACAGTGCCCATTACCCAGTTCTAAAAGTTCGGCAATTTCCTTCAAACTAAAGCCCAGTTGCTGGGCGCGTTTGATGAATTTTAGACGATCGACCGTATCGGCTGGATAGTGACGGTAACCTTCAATGGGTTTGGGAGGCTCCTCAATGAGTGCCACACGTTGGTAATAACGCACCGTCTCGATATTCACACCTGCTGCACGGGCCAGGTGACCGATGGTCAATGTTTTTCTATTTACGGCTACGGCCATATTGTTACCCCCTCAAATCTGCACCAAGGTACAAGTCCTGAATGTGTCAGAGCGAATAGATGGGTTTCATTTTTCTCTACCCACCAGGCTTTCAGTTTTCATAGGTGTAGATAATGCGATCCTTACGCCGTCCTTTGGGTGGCGTTTGTTGGACGATCACCCCTTTAAGCGCGCTTTGCGGAACTTCCTGCCGCTCATGCTCATAGGCTTCATTCAAGGGCTGAATAATATAACGTTGATTTTCAATCAGTAGTTGCCGTAGCGCCAAGCCACCTTCGATCATAACCAGTACATAGACCCGATTCCGGATCACGGCATCCTGATCAATAATGACAATGGCCCCGTGTTTGAATTCCGGCTCCATACTATCGCCGATGACCTGCAGGGCGATCAGTTCACTGGCCGCACAACTACCCTGGGCCAGTTCGGTTTCAATTTGTGCTTTTAGATCGGTATCGGACATTTTAATCATCAATTTTAGTTAATTTTCCAGTCAACATTATACGCCGCCGCATCAGATGAGCAGAAGTAATACCGATGATCATCTTTGGGTCAAGTTTTCCCATCCGGGTGAGTTTTATCTTTATTCTGTTTATATATCATATAGTTATTAATAAAATCTAAACTAATTTATAGAAGAAGACGGGGTTTATCAGCAAAACCCTGAATTTGGCAATGTAAAATTTGTTAATATCCGCTCCATAAGAAAGGCTGTTCACACGCCAAGAAATGACCCCGCTGCAAGCGGATGGGATATTGATGGCGTCCTGAGAGATTACAAGGGACGTACCAGGGGGAACTAAAATGTATAAACGGGCGGGCTGTCTGTATGCCCTGACAGGGTTGATCACCGTACTGACAGGTACGCCACAGTTACAGGCAACGGAGCTGTCCGAAGACGATTTTCTGCAGGATCTACCGGTGGTCTTGAGCGCCACCCGCCTGGTGCAGGACAAACGTGATGCACCAGTCGCCACCACAGTGATTGATCGGGAAATGATCGATGCTTCCGGCTTTACCGAAATCGCTGATCTATTGCGTTACGTGCCCGGTTTTGTGGTCAATTATGACAGCGGCCATGTTCAGGCCGCCAGCTATCACATGCTCAACAATAATCTTGCCCGGCGCATGCAGGTGCTGGTAGACGGGCGTTCGGTTTACATTCCTTCCCTGCTGGGCGTACAGTGGATATCACTGGGTATCAGCATAGAAGATATCGAGCGCATCGAAGTGATTCGTGGACCTAATGCCGCCAGCTACGGTTCCAATTCTCTGCTCGGGGTCATCAGCATCATTACCCGTCATGCCTCACAGGACAAGGGGGTAATGGCAAAGATTAACGCGGGTGAAAACAACCTGGCGGAAGGTTTTCTGCGCCTGGGAGGCGGCAGCGAAAATCTGGATGTAAAAGTCACTGCCGCCTACCGGCAAGATGCCGGTTTTGTCGAACGCTATGACAGCTACCAGGTTCGAAAACTGAATGCCCGCGCCGACTATCAGGCCGATCTCAATGACAGGCTGACATTTTATGCTACCTTCAATGATGCTAAGGTCCAGGAAGACAACGTTTTCAGCCGCGACATCCCCAATCATCCTGCCAATATCCGTTCTCGCTCATTTCAGATGGACTGGGTCCACAGCCTGTCAGCGAATGAGGATTTAAAATTCCAGTACTACCGACAATGCTACGGCAAACAAAACCGTTATCAACATGCTGGCACACCCCTGTTTATCGACCAGGGACGCCACTCGGAACGGGATGACTTTGAATTCCAGCATACCCTGTCACCCCTTGACAATTTGAACATGGTCTGGGGTGCCGGTCTGCGCACGGATCAGGTCTTTTCCGAATACTATCTCGGACAAACACCGGCGCGAACTAACAGGAGCTACCGGCTATTTGGTAGTCTCGCCTGGAATATTACCGCTTCCACCTTGCTCAATGCTGGCGTAATGCTGGAAAAATATCAGATCACGACGGGGACTGAGCTGTCTCCCATCCTATCACTAAACCATTACTTGACTAATACCGATACGATTCGTGTTTCCGCCTCTACCGCTATTCGTGCGCCAGGATTAATCGAGGAATATACCGACGTTAGGGTAGGCGGAAATACCATCGTTTATGACGCCAACAAGCTGGTTCCGGAACGTATCCTCGCCTATGAAGTTGGCTATCTCGGGCGTTTCCCTCACTACAGGGCCAGTCTGGATCTTAAACTTTACCACGAATATATTCGTAATCTGATTAGTCTGGCGGCAGCCGATGCCGCCGGCAACCTGCCTTATCATTTTGCCAACCAGGATAATGCCGAAACCCAGGGCCTGGAAACTACGCTCAGTTTCAAACCAAATCACAAACTTCGACTGGAGTTCAGTTATGCCCATGCCCACATTCAGGCCAGTGATGTACGTAATACCACACAATATACGAATAGCGCTCCAAACGATAGTTTCAGCCTACAGATCATTCAGCGTTTTCTTCAGGATTATCAGGGCAGTCTGAATGTTTTCTATAATTCAAAAATGAAGCAACTGGCAACAGAAGACATGCGCTCAGCCAATACTCGCATTAACCTCCGGCTAGGAAAAACCTTCAAGCTAGCAGGCAATAAAACTGACGTTTCTTTTACAGTACAGAACCTATTAAATGAGTTTGAAACTACACGATTAAAAAATGTCGCCCGAAGAAGAATCTACCTTTCATTAAAACTTGAATTCAGATAAAAAATACAGTCAATGTCAATAATAGACAAAATCCGGCAACAATGTTTCTCAGCCTGTCTGCTGCTTTTTCTTTATATCTGCCTGGCACTGTCGAATCATGCTCAGGCAAAAGAGAACATCAATATTGTCGTGGCATTGAGTAAAAACACCCACCCCTACGAGCAATTTCACAAACAACTGGAAGCAACCCTGATATCCGATGAACAGCGAAGCATCAGCATTTTTGTGATTCACTCCGATATTATTAAATCCATTTCTGAATTATCCGACTCCGGCAATAATCCTGATTTCATCATCGCTGCCGGCACCCGTGCCGCACAGGAATTAATAAAGCTGGAAACATCCACCCCGATTATATTCTCGTTGTTACCAGGATCCAGTTATCAGAACAATATACAAAACAGCCGTTATTGTCGAATAAAAAACCGTTGCAGCGCCGTCTATCTGGAACAACCCATTGAGAGACAATTTTTGATTATAAAAAAAGGGCTGCCTGATATCCAGAGTTTGGGAATTATTCTGGGACCCTCTTCAGCCACCATGCGCAACAGTATTCTCCGTGCGGAAAAAAAATATGGCATTGATGTCAGGATCGAACTGGCGGAGAAAGACGATAATCTCATTATCCTGGCGGATAGTCTGAGTAAAACAAGTGAGGCGTTACTGGCCATTCCTGATCCCAATATTTATAACCGTAGAACAGCAAAAGGCATCCTGATCAGTACGTATAAATATCAAATTCCACTTATTGGCTATTCGCACGGCTTTGTTCATGCCGGTGCTTTGTTCAGCATATATTCCACTCCCGAACAAATTGCCAGCCAGACAGGAATGATGTTGATGCAAGCAATATCATCTTCCCGAAAGGAACTACCATTACCGGAATACCCTCATGCTTACACAGTTGAGATCAATCCTGCAGTAATGCGTTCCCTGCGTGCAAGAATTAATTTTGATAAATCAATATCAGACAATCAATGAGATAGTCACATGAATAACATGAGCATAAAATCCAAGGTTTTACTCATCACGATTCTCCCCGTGTTCATAACCGCGTGTATGCTTTCTTTTGCTTTCATAAAGGAAAGACTGAAAGATACGGAAATCGCATTAAATCAAAAAGGTCAGACTATTTCAGAATACCTGGCGCCGGCGCTGGAATACGGTATTTTGTCCGGAAATCAGGACTATCTCAATGCGTTGCTTAAAAACACCTTATCCATATCTGATGTGCGCTCGGTCACCGTTCTGGATGCCAATCAGCATATACTTTCGCGCCGGAGCAGGTACGCAAAAAAATCAGAACATTCAGCAAAGACTGTAATCCCGGGTATATTTTTTTCGACTAATATATATCGCTCGGAAATTTCTATTGATGACATTAATGGTTCCGATAACAGAAAAAACAGTTCGAAAAATGAAATGATTGGAGTGCTGATAGTCGAGATCTCACGTAACGGAATAAGTATGACTCAAAAGGAAATTATTAGTAATGGCGTTTCAATCACCTTTATCTCTCTTATGTTGACTATTATCATAGCATTGTATTTTTCCAGGACGGTTTCCTATCCTATCAGCCTCTTGACAAAAGGCATTCATCGTATAGGTGAGGGTATACTGGGAGAAAGAATCTACACGGGTGCCGGAGGAGAGATTGCGATTCTTGAAATAGGTATTAACAACATGTCAGCCTCATTACAAATTGCCCAACTAAGAGAAAAAGAGCACGCCGATGACACGCTGTTTATTGAAAAATCAAAAGCTCAAATTACACTTGAAGCCATTGGTGAAGGTGTCATAACCACAGATATAAACGGTTTTATTTCCTATCTGAATCCTGCCGCAGAAAATCTTCTTGGTGTAAATATGGATTATGCGGCTGGCATACATTTGCATGACATTTTTCACATTAAGAATATCCCGGAAAAAGAAAACATTAATTACCCCCTATTGTCCTGTCTGGAGGAAGGCAAATCAGTGCGCCATGATGAGTCGATGATTCTGATTGGCGTCAATGGGACAGAGTTCATTATTCGCGACAACGCCACTCCACTGCGTACCCGCGATGGAAAAATTACGGGTATGGTGCTGGTTTTTCATGATTTCACCCATATCCAGCGGATATCCGATCAGCTGACTTACCAGGCAACGCATGATGAGCTCACCGGTCTGATAAACCGGCGTGAGTTTGAGCGCCGACTGAAAGATCTCATTATGAGTTCAGATTTTGAAACTCAAAAACACGCCATGTGTTTCCTCGATCTTGATCATTTCAAAATTGTTAATGATACTTGCGGGCACATTGCCGGAGATACCTTGCTGAAAGAAATATCGCAGCTTCTTTGCTCACAAGTCCGGCATAATGATCTGGTTGCCAGACTTGGCGGAGATCAATTTGGTCTTATTCTTGTTAACTGTCCACTTAGACAAGCGTTGCTGATTAGCGAAAACATCAAGAATTCCATCAAACAGTATCAATGCAAGTGGGAACAGCATGTTTTTGAAATCAGCGTGAGCATCGGCCTGATGCCTATTACAGCAGATGACCATTCGTCTCCAGAAATAATGATTAATGCTGATACAGCCTGTTATATCGCCAAGGACAATGGCAAAAATCGTGTGCATGTTTACCAGGTCACAGATCATGAGTTTCTTCAGCGCCACGATGAAATACGCTGGTTGCGAAGGATTAACCGGGCGTTGGAGAAAGATAGTTTTGAACTTTATTGTCAAGCTATTGCGCCGGCCAATGACAAACCCGAAGAATTTAAATATGAAGTGCTTCTACGTCTGCAAGATAATGGTGAACTAATGCCACCTGATTATTTTTTGCCGGCTGCGGAACATTACAGCTTAATGCCGGAAATTGATCGGTGGGTGATAAAAACCTTTATAGCGCTACTCGAAAAAAATAATTTTGAGCGCTTTAAAAATAAAAAACAGATGTTCAATATCAACATCTCGGGACAGTCTCTCTGCAGGGAAGGTTTTTTTGAATTCATTGTCGATATATTTGAGTCAAGTCCTATCAATTTACAATTGATAACCTTTGAAATTACCGAAACGGCGGCCATCCATAATTATAATGCTGCGATTAACCTGATTAACCGCTTGCAAAAACGGGGCTGCACCTTCGCCCTGGATGATTTTGGCAGTGGTTTAAGTTCCTTTCGTTACCTCAAGAAATTGCCCATCAATTATCTGAAGATCGACAGCTATTTTATCCGCAATATCGAATACAGCACGGTCAATCAATCGATTGTTGAGGCTATTAGCAGTATTGCCCGTGCCTTGAATCTAGAAACCATTGCCGAATTTGTCGAAAACGAAGAAGCCCGGCAGGTGCTGAAAAAATACGGGATTAATTATATGCAG
The DNA here is from genome assembly GCA_964596835.1 of uncultured Thiohalophilus sp. GTDB lineage: Bacteria > Pseudomonadota > Gammaproteobacteria > UBA6429 > Thiohalophilaceae > JAADGZ01. The sequence goes on from CAZQVV010000083.1 coordinate 7,930, forward strand.
GGCAGTGCAATTGAAATGCCCGTTCCCCTGGTTGACGTTCTGGCAAGATTCAAACGCAACTTGAGTTGAGGCAGGAAGGATCTCATGAAAAAACCCCGAATTTTTATTCAGGGCCGGTACCAGTCAAGTTTCTTATGCAGATTCACCACTTCACCAACAATGATTAGGGTCGGCGGCTTGACCTTTTTCTTTTGCACCAGTTCTGGTAACGTTTTCAATGTCCCAATGTGAACACGCTGATCCGGACTGGTGCCTTTTTCCACCAACGCCGCCGGCATTGTTTCCGGCATACCGTGCTCAATCAGTTTGCTGCACAGGTTAGCAATACTGTGCAGCCCCATATAAAAAACAATGGTCTGATTGGGATGGGCTATCGCCTTCCAGTTGAGATCGCTACTGCCGTCCTTGAGATGGCCAGTGACAAACATGCAGGACTGCACATAGTCACGATGCGTCAGTGGAATTCCGGCATAGGCAGCGCAACCCGCCGCCGCGGTAATGCCGGGGACAACCTGAAAGGGTACGCCCTCCTCCATCAGGGTTTCGATTTCTTCCCCGCCACGACCAAAAATAAAAGGATCCCCTCCTTTCAGGCGCAACACCTTCTTGCCCTGCTTCGCCAGGCGTACCAGAAGAGAGTTGATGTTCTCCTGTGGAATGGTATGCCTGTCACGTTCCTTACCGGCATAAATAAACTCGGCATCACGCCGTACCAAATCCATAATCCCCTGTGATACCAACCGATCATAAACAACAACATCCGCCTGTTGCATCAGACGCAAGGCCTTGAAGGTCAGTAGATCCGGATCATCCGGGCCTGCGCCCACCAGAAAAACTTCACCCTGCATATCCGGCGCGGCACCGGTTTCAACTGCCTGCTCCAGTAATTCTCGCGCCTCACGCTCCTTGCCGGCAACCAGTTTATCGGCCACCGGTCCGGCAAGAATGACTTCCCAGAAACGGCGAATTTCATTACTACTGGAAAAACGCTGCTTAACCCGGTCACGATAGCTTTCCACCAACGTGGCCAAACGGCCGTAAGCAGCGGGAATATAGGTTTCCAGCCGCGCACGTAACAGACGCGCCAGGACCGGCGAAGCGCCGCCAGTGGAAATGGCGATCTGTACCGGTGAGCGATCAATAATGGAGGGCATAATAAAACGGCATAGATCAGGATCATCGACGACATTGACCGGGATCCCTTTCTCGCTGGCGGATTCTGAGACCTGCCTGTTCACTTCACGACTATTGGTCGCGGCGATGATCACCACCCGGCCATTAACATCATCCGGCTGAAATTCACGCTCAATATATTCAATCTCCCCAGCATTGGCGCGGCTTTGCAGTTCGACACACAATTTGGAGGAAATCACGGTAACCCTGGCATTGGCCCGCTGCAACATAAAGACTTTGCGGGAAGCGACTTGTCCGCCTCCCACGACCAGGCAGGACAGGCCATTCACATTCATAAAAACAGGCAGGAATTTCACACAAAACCTCTATCTGGAAGAAAAATCGGATGGGCGGTATTATCCGCAAAAAAGACAAACAGACGCAAATTAAAATTCAGGATCATGGAACCTGCTTTTCAGTTTAAACGCACGTTATCCGGTAAATGCGTGGGTGAATTTCTTCACGAAAATATCGTATTGATCCGGGGGTAGATGATTGATACCCGCCGCAGCCTGGCGTCCGCCGCCGGTAGGAAAGGCCATACACAGCAGCTCGGCCCCGGTACGCCTGTTCAGGGGCGCGCGCACACTGACGCGTAGGCTGCCATCGGCCATGGTATTCACCAGCGCATGTGCCCGGTCCGGCGCGCTACGCGCCATTTCATTTGCCAGCACGCCGCTGACGCGCCGGGCCCAGGGCGCATCAGGCAATAATATCAAGGCATGCTGATCGGTTTCAATGGCCGCTTTGCTCATCCGCCCCTGCGCCATATCCTCGGCATAGCCATTTTTCAAGGTCACAAAAGCGTTATCATGGGCGGTAAAATCCAGAGGTGAAACATAAGGCCTTAAACGTTGATACAGCGCATCCGGGGTGAAATACAAATCCTCCAGCGTACTGCCGTAGCCGTTATAGTTGAGATAGGTACCCAATTCCTTGAGTGCTTCGGACTCTTCAGTTCCGAGTCCGATCTGCTGCGCCAGAAGATCCGCGCTGGCATACAAATTATCACCATAGGCCCCGGTGATCGCCCAGGCAACATAACGATCTTGCAGGGAATGATTGACCAACAGGCTGGTGCAAATAGACGGCGAGGTATCAATATGTGTCTCAAGCGCATCATGTTGGGGAATGTCTCCCGCAAAATGATGATCAAAATACTGAATCTGCGCGCCCTGATGCAATAATCGTTGCAGGGCATCCCGATTCTTGTCCAGCGAAATGTCGAGTACGGTGATCTGATCGCCTTTTTGGACTTCAAGTTTGTCCAGTAATTTAATGTCCCGTTTTACACCCGTGATCAAAACGCTGTCCCGAGGCTGGGCCAGACGCAACTGCTGCAGGGCGCAGAGACCATCGGCATCGCCGTTAAATACATCATACTGGGTCATAAAACATCGTTTCCTCAACAAGTCGAGAGACGCATGGCTATGCATTTCTGCATACTATTCTTGTCGTAAATTTGGTGTATTATAGCATCGTAAAATATCCTGTGCTTGATATGCTCAGTTAATTCATACACTTGCAATAAACAACCCCGCAGCAAGCTGGCGGGGTATTAAGGGGTAGCATGCTGATGGGTTTCCCTACTGGACTTCGCGCTTTGCTCTACCCATCCTACTGTTTTTCGCTGCAAGCAGCGGGGAATAACACCCAAAGAGATTAAATAATACAGGGGAGCGTAATGTCAAAGAAAAGCGTACTGGTGACTGGTGGAGCCGGTTATATAGGCAGCCATGTGGTGCGGCAGTTGGGGGAGGCGGGTGAACGCGTGGTGACGCTGGACAATTTATCCACCGGTTTTGCCGATGCTGTACTCTATGGCGATCTGATCGAAGGCAACACGGGGGATCAGGAACGGGTCAGCCAGATTCTGAATGACTATGACGTCGATACCGTTTTACATTTTGCCGCCCATACGATTGTCCCGGAATCGGTTTCCAACCCGCTGAAGTATTATGGCAACAACACCTGCAACAGCCGCAGTCTGCTCGAATGCTGCCAGAATCATAGGGTGAAGAATTTCATTTTTTCCTCCACCGCTGCCGTCTATGGCCTGCCAAAAGACGGCTTGGCAAGGGAAGACACCACCCTGGCGCCGATCAATGCCTACGGCACTTCAAAGCTCATGACCGAATGGATGCTGCGTGATCTGTCCGCTGCCAGCGACCTCAACTATGTGGCCTTGCGTTATTTCAATGTTGCCGGCTCCGATCCCGAATCCCGTATCGGCCAGTCCACCCCCAACGCCACCCTCTTGATCAAGGTCGCCTGTGAAGCGGCGGTGGGCAAACGCGAGCAGATCTATATTTTTGGCACCGACTATGCGACCCCGGATGGTACCGGTATTCGTGACTATATTCATGTGGAAGATCTGGCCGACGCCCACCTCAAGGCGCTGGACTATCTGCGCAAAGGGGGTGAGTCGACTATCGTCAACTGTGGCTACAGTCATGGTTACAGCGTTCGTGAAGTGCTGGAAATGGTCGAAAAGGTTGATGGCAAGCCATTGAACATTATCGAGCAAGATCGACGCGCCGGTGATCCCCCTAGCCTGGTAGCCAATACAGACAAAATCCGCAAGCTCTTTAACTGGACGCCCCGCTATGATGATCTGGAAGCCATTACACGCTCATCCTTGAACTGGGAAAAGAAGCTGCTTGAACGGGGTTGATTGTTAATACTAAAAACCAATGGGTTTCGCGTTGCTCTACCCATCCTGCTCTTCGCC
>CAZQVV010000084.1:0-2855 GCA_964596835.1 uncultured Thiohalophilus sp.
ATTTCCTACCATGCCTTTAATTGTATGCGCTTGGGCTGTTGCCTCATTAATCGGGCGTTCGTTTAATATCTGCTGTAATTTTTCGATGCGCTTAGGCATATCTTCAATAAACATCTTTATCAATCTGATCAGACTTTCTTCTTTACCTCCTATGCGCCCCAGCACATCATCCCGATCCCATACTTCTGCTGTTTTAGGATCACTGGAAGTTTTCGAAATAAATGTATTCAATTCTATTTTCGTTGCGTCGTATTCATGCATTGTATTTGATTTTTTATTCTTGATATGATCAGGTGGGTTTTTCGCTAACTTATGATATAACCATTTTGATAGAGCTTTCCCCATGTCTTCGTGAGTTATCGGTTTTGTTAGATAGTCATCCATACCGGAGGCCAAGCATTTTTCTTTATCGCCTATCATTGCACTGGCCGTAAATGCAATAATAGGCGTTTTTTCAGACATGTTTTTATTCTCATGTTGACGAACATTTCTGGTTGCCTCAAAACCATCCATTTCCGGCATTTGACAGTCCATAAATATCAGGTCGAAGGAGTATTGTTCTATAAGCCGCATAACTTCAAAGCCATTACCCGCCGACGTTACTTTGCATCCATACGCCTCAAGCATCTCGGAGGCGACCAACTGATTTATAGGGTTGTCCTCAGCAAGAAGGATATGAGCACCGATATAGGATAGTGTGTCCTGATCGGATATTTTTACTTCTTGGATAGTGTGTCGTGTTACCAAAGGAATATCGGTGTTACTTTTTTTTGCTGCCCATATTACTGACAGCACCCCTGGTATTTCTGATGCACAGGTGGGTTTGGTTAAATAGCCATTAAACCCTAATGATTTTAGACGTTTCCCATCACCCTGACGCGGATATGAGGTAATCATGACAAGTACGGTTTTTTTCAGTATTTCGTTAGTGGAAATATTTTTTGCCAATATTTCGCCATTCATTTCGGGCATAGAAAAATCTGTAATGACAATGTCAAAGGGTTTTTCCTGCCTGGCGGCGGTGAGAAGCATATCTAGTGCTTGTTTTCCTGAATCCGCAGTTTCTATATTCATATCAAGCTCGGCAACTTGTTCTTTAATAATGGTGCGTGCAGTTTTAATGTCGTCAACGATCAAGGTCTTAAGCCCCTTTAATGGGCCGTAATCATCCAGGGGCAAAATTTTTGTGACATATCTTTCGTCATTGTTATGAAGCTTCATCATAAAAGAAAAGGTAGATCCCTCTCCTTCCTTGCTTTTAACTGTGATGGAACCGCCCATCATTTCACACAATTGACTGGATATTGACAAACCCAGTCCTGTTCCGCCATATTTTCTGGTTGTTGAACCATCTACCTGATCAAATTGGTTAAATATGAGTGATTGCTTGTTCTTTGGAATCCCTATTCCGGTATCCTGTACAGAGACATGAATTTCTGTTGCATCATCTGTTACGGCACCCTTCTCTAACATTAATAAAACATGCCCGTGCGCTGTAAATTTTACCGCATTACTTAGAAGATTTAATAATATTTGACGTATTCGTCCCGGATCTCCTATAAATGAGCGGGGGGTACCAGGCTTATAACGTAATAACATATCCAAATTATCGCTCTTGCATCTGAGCGCTATTAACTTGCTGACATCTTTCACTAGATTTTGCAAGTCAAATGGGATTTCTTCTAATTCAAGTTTTCCCGCTTCAATTTTGGAAAAATCCAATATGTCATTAATAATTGTTAGTAGAGCGTCTGAAGAGTTTAGTGTGGTTTCTGCATAGGTGCGTTGCTTTATACTTAAGTCGGTTTTTAATAGTAGTTCCGTCATTCCTATTATGCCATTCATTGGAGTGCGTATCTCATGGCTCATATTGGCAAGAAATTCTGACTTCAAGCGAGCCGCATCTTCTGCTGAATCGCGAGCTTCAATTAATTCTTTTTCCGCTTGCTTGCGCGCGGTAATATTGCTCCGAATGGCGATATAACTTTTCGGGTTTCCATTTCTGTCATTAAATGGGACGATCGTTGTGTCAACCCAGTATCGGTGTCCATCTTTTGATCTATTGCAAATTTCACCATGCCAGACGTTACCTAACGTGATAGTTTTGTACATTTCACTAAAATATTCGTCAGAGTGGTACCCGGAATTGGTGATGCGGTGATTTTTCCCTATCAGTTCATCATGACTATAGCCACTTATTGCCATGAACTTTTCATTTGCAAAGCTAATATTCCCATCGACATCTGTAACTTCTACGATTGCATGTTGATCAAGCGCGAAATTTTGCTCAGAAAGATTATCGAGTGCTTGTTGTATCTTTTTATTGCTATCTTCAATTTCCACCTCATGCTTCTGGCGAGATATCAGCATGTGATTAAATGCGTCGGCTAACTGGCCGATTTCATTTTTATCCTCTACAGTAACTTTTTGGTTTAAGTGCCCCTTGGCTACTTGCTGACTGGCCCTGGCCAATTGTCTCAGGGGATTAACCAGTTTGTTCGCGATGGTAATGGCAAGCAACAAAACGGCAATAAATACAAAAAAAAGTAATGACATTATTAATTGTTTCAGTTTATGTGCTGGAGCGAGCGCATCATTTTCATCAATTTCAGTAATTAACGCCCAGCTAACATTGCCGAGATGAATGGGGCGATGAATTCCTAACACCTTTTTCCCAAAAGGTCCCTGATAGGTAAATGCCATTGATCTTTGATTTTTCTCAAGTTTGTGTTGTTTATGGCTCTCTATCCAGAGAACTGACTGTTCCGTATTAATTTTTGTGTTTAGCACGTGGTCTTCGGGATGGTTATTTATATTAGAACGCAACAGGAAATCTTCTCCTAGAAGATAACTTA
>CAZQVV010000084.1:2955-10485 GCA_964596835.1 uncultured Thiohalophilus sp.
CCGGTAAACAGGTTGGTCCCAAGATCTTCTGCTTCTTCAAGGGTAAAGAGAATATTCCCCTTGTTGTCAATTAAAAACAAGTCATAATAGTAATTATAGGTACGTGACAGGTTTACCAGATCGGTCTTGTTGTCTTCAACTATACGAGACCATTGATAAGATCCAATGAACTCGGATAGACTTTTGCCGCTTGAGTGTAATGCTTTTACGAGATCTTCCAGGAATTTCACATTGCTTAGGTTTTCGGCCTGATGTTGGGTGTCAAGAAAACGATAGCTGAACCAGTTTTCTATTAGTTGACTTTGCAGAGAAGCTCGCTGGTTCATTGCATTTACAGCACCATTATATAGACTTTCCTGGCTTTTATGATAACTAAACCAGCTTACAACAGTCATCGGCAGCAAGGCCAACAGAAGAAACCACAATACCAGGCTACGCGTCAATCCTGCGTGGATAAGACGCTGGACAAGATTGTTTATATAGCTATTTGACTGAGGTTGTGTTTCTGGGTGTTCATTATGTTTAACCATCCCTGAATTTCCTGTCATTATTTTTTCGTCTTATGTGCATTACTGGTATCCGGAATATCGAAACGGGTATCGGCAAACGCATCAATATCAATTCCCTGTTTTAATATTCCGCCTTCGACCGCAAAATCCATGATCTGTTTCAGTCCGGCCTTGTCAATATTCAGGTGCTGGTAATTTATTACGCGAAGTTCAGGATTCAGGCTGGCAATAATCGCATCACGAGTGTGAGCCGGAATATGCTTTCTGATGATGTTGACGATTTCGAGCAATGCACGGCCGCCTTTCTGACGAGCCTTTTCTATATCCTCGCCTGCTTTATGTATATAGAATATGACTTCTTTTACGGCCTTAAATTTGTTTTTAATCGCCTGATCAGTGGCGAGTGCGATGCATTCAACATGACCGTTCGGCCAGGGCATCACATCTTTTGAATACCACGCTATCTGACCAAATCCGCCCGTCTCGACGACATCGGCCCAGGGAAGCGATTGTTCAAATCCCGCAGGCCTGGCACGATTACTGCGGGCTTTGATAAAAGAGGGGGCTTTCGGAGGGGGGACTGTAATGGCTAATACATCCGCTTTGCTCTGCTGTCTTAGTCCCAGGGTGACACCATGTTCTTTCAAATAGCGGTAAAGGACTACGGTGTGTGTGGAGAGCAGGTGAGGCATGCCAATCTCGGTAGGGCGATTGTTTTTTTCGCGGGCTATTTTTAAAGCATCTGCAACTTTGTTATCGGGTTTGCGATCCTTTCGATACTTCGGTAGTTGTACTACGGAATTAATCAGATCATTGATAGCCAACGCATTGCCATCACGGTGCATGAGTCCAATCCAGCGAAAGTGCGGGTTTTCTCGATACATATCCATTGCCAGGGGACTCATGACAAAAGCCATATCTACCTTTCCACTCTGAAAGTAGGCGCGCAATAAATTCCAGTTTTTCATTTTCACAATCTGGAAATCAGCGTACTTCATTTTGTTTCGATATTTTTCATAAGCGACCAGTGCGGCATAATGATCGGCAAGGGGGATGTATAATGCCTTGATGATTTGTTTTTTAGAGGTGCCTGCATGGCTGTTACACCAGGGCGTGTAAAGAACAAGCGCCAGAAGGAGTGAGGAAAAAATATAAGATGTTTTTTCAAGTATTGTTATAGCGGTCTTTTCATTCATCTTACTTTTACCCCTCGGTTGAATTGTTACAACAAGATATGTGTAATTCATGTCCTGTTTTTTGACCTTGGTTAGAGATAGGTGAGACGATTTCTTTTGTCTATAGAAATGATAAAGGGTTTTAATTTTGTACTATGATTTGATTCAGTATTAGCATGTTATAAGTAATAAAATGTATCGGCTTCCTTATAGTGGAACTTAAAATTTATATTCGAAATAAACTATCTCCATAACTAAAGTGGATGTTTATACGAAGAGATTTCGACTGGATGATGACTATAGAAAGAAGGTATGGATTTTGTGTATGAATTTATTGCCACTTTAATAATGTGGGCGTATATGTTTATCTTACGCCGGTTTCTCTAATGGCATACTTGATATGTGTCGGCGTGTCACTCAGACAGCTATAAAATTAGATGCTCAAAACAGGAAGAATAAACGGCCCCTGCTGAAGCGGACGAGGTATTAAATTGCTTGTTGAGTTGTAACTATTCAGCATAATTTTCAATATGATCTAATAACGTAGGGTGGGCACGGTCTAAGTGCCCACCGGATCAATGCCATTTGGCTTATGGGACAGAATATAAAAAATGCCCCGGTTGACAGACAATCGAACAGCATGGTTTTCCGCGTGGGCGACCGGAGGAAGTGCCCGTGGTGCACAAGAATCGTGCCCACCCTACTGGGCTGAATAGTTACGTTGAGTTTTGCTTCGCTCTCCCCAACCTACAACTTAATACCCCGTCTGTTTGCGGCGAGGTTATTTATCAGTATTTACGTTGAACGATATAAGAGGACAGGGTTTGTAACGGTGCAGCTTTGTCGCCAAAGCTGGTTAGACTGTCGAGAGCACTCTGATACAGTTCATCAGCCATCTGGCGGGCATCATCGAGGCCCAGCAGGGCGGGGTAGGTAGGTTTGTTGCGGGCGATGTCCGATCCCTGTGGTTTGCCGAGGGTTTCGGTATCACTTTCCACGTCGAGGATATCATCGCGGATCTGAAAGGCGAGACCAATACATTTGGCGAAGTGATCCAGTTTTTTGATCACATCTTCATCTACGCTTGGGGAACAGAGGGCGCCGAGCCGGACGCTGGCGCGGATTAACGCACCGGTCTTGTGGATATGCATGTTTTCCAGTTCGGCGATATTCAGCTCCTTGCCCACCGCATTTAAATCAATGGACTGGCCGCCCACCATGCCGCGAGAGCCGCTGGCGTTTGCCAGTACTTCAACCATTAGCAGTTGCTGGCGGGCGGGGATATCATCCGGCAGGTAGTGGGCGAGTAGATGAAATGCCCGTGATTGCAGGGCGTCGCCGGCGAGAATGGCCTCGGCCTCACCGAAGACCTTGTGACAGGCAGGTTGCCCGCGGCGCAGATCGTCATCATCCATGGCGGGCAGATCATCATGTGCCAGTGAGTAGGCATGAATCAATTCCACTGCACAGGCGGCGGCATGGAGCCGGTTAGCCGCTACGCCAAGGGCATGACCGGCGGCATAGGTGAGAAGGGGGCGAATACGCTTGCCACCATTAAGCACGATGTAGCGCATAGCCTTATGCAGGGTTTGCGGGGTGGTTAATTCGTCCGGCAAGTAGTCGTCCAGGGCGTGATCGGTGTATTCGCGCCACTCTTGCAGCAGCTTTTGCGAGGCGATGTCAGTCATGGTCAAATTCGATCAGCTGCGCATCCTCACCATCATCCGTGAGTTGCTGCACTTTTTGCTCGGCGGTTTTTAGTGCCTGCTGGCACTGACGGGTAAGTTCAATCCCTCGCTCAAAATCTTTGAGCGAGTCTTCCAGCGAGGATTCGCCTTCCTCCATGCGTTTTACCAGGGTTTCCAGCTCTTTCAGGGCGGATTCCAGATCAGGTATTGCATTTTTGCGGGGAGTTTTCTTTTTTACTTTTGTAATCACAGCCTATTCCGGTTAGCGTTGCCGGGCAAAGATAGCCTATCGATCCTTGCGGTGCAAATGCTAATAATCCCTGTCGAAAATTGAATGAGTTACCCCGCAGCCAATACAAGCAGCCGCTCGTTACGGGGGGTGTTTTGAATCAGTGTAAGTTGGTACTCCCAAGGGGATTCGAACCCCTGTTACCGCCGTGAGAGGGCAGCGTCCTGAACCGCTAGACGATGGGAGCATGGATGTGTGCGCAATGGCTGCGCGGATGCTATTATACGCATGACGCTAATTTCGACAAGTTAAACAAACAGAGCAAGGTAGCCTTATTTCAACGCCAACCATTATCCCGCGGGCGGAACATAGTATTTCCCGTGCCGACATCAGCGAAAATGCGCTCAAGGTGCTGTACCACCTGAACAAGGCGGGCTTTGAGGCCTATCTCGTGGGCGGGGGGGTGCGTGATCTGTTGCTCGGCCTGCACCCCAAGGACTTTGATGTCGCCACCAATGCCAGTCCCGAGGAAGTGCGGGCGCAGTTTCGTAATTGCCGCCTGATTGGTCGGCGTTTCCGTCTCGCCCATGTGTATTTTGGTCGTGAGATCATTGAAGTCGCGACCTTTCGCGCCCACCATGATCAGGGGGAGGGGGAAGGGCATATGGAAAACGGCCTGATCCTGCGTGACAATGTATTCGGCAGCCTGGAAGATGATGCCTGGCGGCGGGATTTCAGCGTCAATGCCCTGTATTACAATATCGCCGATTTTTCGCTGGTGGATTACACTGGCGGCATGCAGGATCTGCAAAACCGGGAGTTGCATATCATCGGCGATCCGGTGACGCGCTTTCGGGAAGATCCGGTGCGCATGCTACGTGCTATTCGGTTTGCCGCCAAGCTGGATTTTCAACTGGAAACGAACATGGCTGCGGCCATTATCGAGCAGGCCGAGCGCTTGATCGATGTGCCCGCCGCCCGCCTGTTCGAGGAAGTCCTCAAGCTGTTCATGCACGGACAGGCTCTGCGCACCTATGAACTGATGCGTGAATATCATCTGTTCAAATACCTGTTTTCTGAAACCGATGCGCTGCTGAATAGTCATGGTGCCTATCTGGACCCGTTTATTCGTCGGGCCATGGTTAACACCGATGAACGCATCCGGGCAAAGAAACCGGTAACGCCCGCTTTCCTGTTTGCGGTGTTGCTGTGGGGACCGGTGCGCAAACGGGTCGAGCTTCTGCAGGAGGAGATCCCAATGCCGGATGCCCTGCGTGTTGCCGGCGATGAGGTCGTGAGCAAGATGGTCAAACAGGTAACCTTGCCGAAGCGATTCAGCCTGCCCATGCGCGAAATCTGGCAATTGCAGGCGCGGTTGGAAATGCGCCGGGGTAAGCGCCCGTGGCGGTTGCTGGAAAACAGGCGTTTTCGCGCCGCTTATGATTTTATGTTGCTGCGGGAGCAGGTCGGCGAACCACTGACCGATCTGTGCCAGTGGTGGACGGCGTTCCAGCAGGAGGATGAAGACGGACGGCAGCGTCTGAGCCGTGCGCTGCCGGGTAACCGGCCAGCACGAAAAAAACAATCCTCAAAAAAGAAACGGACCGCCCCGCCGGTACTGGCCAATAATAGTACATGATCGAGGTCTATGTTGGCCTGGGCGCCAATCTCGATGATCCTCGCGCCCAGGTGATGCAGGCGATGGATGATTTGGCGCTTTTGCCACAGTCGCACCTGCTGGCGGTTTCTTCCCTCTACCGCAGTGAGCCCATGCTTTTGCCGGGCCAGGCGAAAACCGGGCTACCCGCTCAGCCCGATTACATCAATGCCGTGGTAAAACTGGAGACAGCACTTACCCCCCATATGCTGCTGGATGAAATGCAGGCCATCGAGCAGGCACACGGGCGCCAGCGGGATGGTCAGCGCTGGCGCGCACGCACACTGGATCTAGATCTTCTTCTTTATGGAAATCAACAGTTTGACGATGAACGATTGCAGGTGCCGCATACAGGTATAGCTGTTCGCAACTTCGTCCTGTATCCTCTAGGGGAGCTTGCCCCGCAGAAATTACACATTCCCGGCGTGGGCAAGCTGGCTGATTTGCTGGACAGATGTTCCCCGAAAGGACTGGAGAAAATTACCTGATGAGGAAAAGAAACAATCCGGGTTTCATTGTGGTTGAAGGGCCGATTGGGGTGGGCAAGACGACTCTGGCGCGGCGCCTGGCGGACAGTTTTCATTCGGATCTACTACTTGAAGGACTGGAAGACAACCCCTTTCTTGACCGTTTCTATCAGGATCCCAGAAGCGCGGCCCTGCAGACCCAGTTATTTTTCCTGTTTCAACGCGCCGAACAAATTCGCTCACTGCGCCAGGCAGATATGTTTCAACCCGTGCGCATTGCCGATTTCATCATGGAAAAGGATCGGCTGTTTGCCGAGTTGACGCTGGATGCCGAAGAATTCAAGCTTTATGAGCAGATCTATTCCCATGTTATAGCGAACATTACTGCCGATGCGCCGCGCCCGGATCTGGTGGTGTATTTACAGGCGCCGGTCGGCGTGCTAAAAAAACGCATCAGCGAACGGGGCCGGGAATTTGAACGTATGCTGGATATTGATTATCTGCAGAAACTGAGCGAAAGTTACATGCGGTTTTTTCACAATTACACTGATGCTCCTCTTTTAATCGTCAACGCCACCGAGCTGGATTTTGCTCACAACGATGACGACTACAGCCTGTTGCTGGCGCAGATCAAACGTATTAAAACAGGCCGCCATTATTTCAACCCGGCGTCTTCGCTGGAGCTGCGCGCATGAACGGTCCGCAAAGCCCGAGTCTTGAGACCGTGGTTAAGATGAAGCAGGCAGGTGAGAAAATCACTGTCCTGACCGCCTATGACGCGAGCATGACCAAACATCTGGAAGCCGCCGGTATTGAGATGATTTTGGTTGGTGATTCGCTGGGTATGGTTGTGCAGGGGCACGATTCTACCCTGCCAGTGACGGTCGATGACATGGTTTACCATTGCCGTCTGGTCGCGCGCGCACGGGAGCGTGTTCTGCTGGCGGTAGACATGCCCTATCATTCCTACACCACGGTTGACATGGCGCGCGCCAACGCTCAGCGCCTGATGAAAGAAGGCGGGGCCGATATGGTCAAGCTCGAAGGTGCGGGCGCGGTGCTTGACGCCATCCGTGCGATCGTTGCCGGGGGGATCCCCGTTTGCGGACATCTGGGCCTGTTGCCTCAGTCGATTGAGGAACTGGGTGGCTACCGAGTGCAGGGACGGGAGCAGGCGGCAGCGGATAAAATGGTAGCCGATGCACGTACTCTGGAGGAGGCGGGGGCCAGCATGATGGTGCTGGAATGTATCCCTTCAACACTGGGCAAACGCATCAGCGAAGCGGTAACGATTCCCACCATCGGTATTGGCGCTGGACCAGACTGCGATGGTCAGGTGCTGGTACTCTACGACCTGCTGGGACTGACCCCCGGCAAACGGCCCCGATTTTCAAAGGACTTTCTTAGCGGTATGCCCGCTGGAAAAGGCATCACCGAAGCGGTACGCGCCTACATCGACGCGGTGAAGACCGGTAAGTTTCCTGCCCCCGAGCATGGTTTTCAGTAGTGGTACACAGGCATATCCGGTTTGCGTCAGCAAACCAGATAGTTTAACCTTGCGCCTCGATTTCAGGGGCGAGTAACGAGGTTAAACCTCGATTCTCGTTACTGTTTTATTGGAGAAGTGTCCGAGAGGCTGAAGGAGCACGCCTGGCGACGCACTGGAAGTGCAAGTCCCGCGAGTAACACGAGCGGGGAAAGTGTGTATTGCCTGAAAGGCGATGAGAACGAAGTTACAAAGTTTAAAAGTTTGGAGAAGTGTCCGAGAGGCTGAAGGAGCACGCCTGGCGACGCACTGGAAGTGC
>CAZQVV010000084.1:10585-11641 GCA_964596835.1 uncultured Thiohalophilus sp.
TTACAAAGTTTAAAAGTTTGGAGAAGTGTCCGAGAGGCTGAAGGAGCACGCCTGGAAAGTGTGTATACGCTAACCCGTATCGAGGGTTCGAATCCCTCCTTCTCCGCCAAATATGAAGTCTAACATATTGATTCCAAGGAAATGATTCAAGCTTTTAATTCTCTCTATACGTTTTTATATACAGCTTAACCAGAATAAAAAGCACTATTTGTACAATTCGAACAACCCTGAATTATCCCATTTCTCCTTGATATAAATCGCCATTAAAGGTGGGTTCATGTTCTTTGGTATGCGCTGCTTTTGCATTGCTTATGAGGGATAGGGGGGTGGGCCTAGGTATCAGATAATGCCTGATCTAAAAGGTTGTCTGTTTCCCTCATTTTATGGGGGTATAGTATTGTCCTTTGCTGTACTGTTTGAGAAAAGCCGTACTAAATGGCAAGTACTAAGGGGGTTATTGATTTACCGACATGGTTTTATCAAATAGCCGGAGAAACACGGATATTTAAGGACATCAGGTGGTTGTACGCGCTGGCCTGAAGCTTAAAAAAAAAGATTGCCTGAAGGGACGTTGCGATTCTTTTGTGGTTGAAACCAATGTACATTATTCAACGGATATTAACCTGTTGTTTGATGCGATGAGAAAAACTTGCACTGACGGCGGACTATGCCCGGATGACTCAGCTGAGTGGATGGCGACAAAGAAAATTTAACATCTGCCAGGTAAAAAGAGCCTATCGAGCAGCCCAGCAAATAAAACGCTCAACATCAAAAGACAATACCAAAAAACAGAAACAACATGATGCCATTATTCAAGCTCATCAGGATTACATTGATCTTGCCAGGCAATTTATTCACAAAAGCAAAACCACATTAGCCACAGAAGTAGCGCATGCTGATTGGGCGGCTATTATAAAAGCCCTTGAAATACAGACTTTTATTGACCACGCCGAACGTCAAACAGATCAAATTGAACGCCGGGTTATCAAAGATGAAAAAACCCCTCATGAAGAAAAAGTATTTTCACTTTTTCAACCGCACACCGAATGGATCAGC
>CAZQVV010000085.1:0-11622 GCA_964596835.1 uncultured Thiohalophilus sp.
TTTTTATAATGAATGAGCAGGAATTCAATCAACTCAAACAGCAGGGCTACAATCGCATCCCGCTAATGCGCGAAGCGCTGGCCGATCTCGACACCCCCCTCAGCACCTACCTGAAACTGGCCAACGGGCCTTATTCCTATCTATTCGAATCCGTGCAGGGCGGCGAAAAATGGGGTCGTTACTCCATCATTGGCCTCCCCTGCCGCAAACGGGTGAGCATTGACGGCAACACCGTCCACGTATTTGAAAATGACAGCGAAGTCGAGACCCAGGTGGTGACCGATCCGCTGGCCTGGATTGAAAAATTTTATGCCCGTTTTCGCATTCCGGAAATCAGCTCACTGCCGCGTTTCACCGGCGGGCTGGTCGGTTACTTCGGTTACGACACGGTGCGTTATATTGAACCGCGACTGGGCGACTGCCCCAACCCTGATCACCTGAATACACCGGATATCCTGCTGATGGTATCGGATGAAGTGGTGGTCTTCGACAACCTGTCCGGCAAGATGCACATCATTATCTATGCCGACCCGGCAGAAGACGGGGCTTTCAACAAAGCAAGGACACGCCTGAATCAGTTGGTGAGGCAGTTGCATGACAGCATTCCCCCAGATGTTTTCGCCAGCCCCCGCCAGGTGAATGAGAAGGATTTTGTCTCCGGTTTTACCCAACAGGGGTTTGAAGCGGCGGTGGCTAAAGCCAAAGACTATATTATTGACGGCGACATCATGCAGGTGGTGCTGTCGCAACGCCTGTCGATTCCCTTTCGTGCCCGACCGCTGGATCTTTATCGCGCCCTGCGCAGCCTGAACCCCTCACCCTATATGTATTATCTGGATCTGGGAGCGTTTCATATCGTCGGCTCCTCACCGGAGATCCTGGTACGGGTCGAAGACGACAGGGTCATCGTACGCCCGATTGCCGGTACCCGTCCCCGAGGTGAAGACGAGGAGCAGGATCAGATTCTGGAACAGGAGCTGCTGGCCGATCCCAAAGAACGGGCCGAGCACCTGATGCTAATCGATCTGGGTCGCAACGACGTGGGCCGAATCGCCGAAACCGGCAGCGTCGAGTTGACTGAAAAAATGCAGATCGAACGCTATTCACATGTGATGCACATTGTCTCCAATGTCACTGGTAAATTAAAACCGGGCATGTCAGCGATGGATGTGTTGCGCGCCACTTTCCCGGCCGGTACCCTTTCCGGCGCCGCCAAGGTACGGGCTATGGAAATCATCGATGAACTGGAACCGGTCAAACGTGGCGTCTATGGCGGCGCTGTGGGCTACTGGTCATGGTCGGGTAATATGGATACTGCGATTGCCATACGCACCGCCGTGATCAAGGATCAGACCCTGCATATACAGGCTGGCGCCGGCATTGTCTACGACTCGGTGCCGGAAAAGGAATGGGAAGAAACCATGAGCAAAGGCCGGGCGATATTCCGCGCCGTCGCTCGCGCGGAAGCCGGCCTGGGTGAGGTGCATAAGTAATGTTATTAATGATCGATAATTACGACTCCTTTACCTATAACCTGGTGCAGTACTTTGGCGAGCTGGGCGCGGATGTGCGTGTACTGCGTAATGATCAGATCGATATCGCCGGGATTGAAACCTTAAACCCGGATCAAATCGTAATTTCACCCGGTCCCTGTACGCCCAATGAAGCGGGTATCTCGGTTGCTGTGATCAAACACTTCGCGGGTGAAAAACCGATCCTCGGCGTCTGTCTTGGCCATCAGAGTATTGCCCAGGCTTTTGGCGGAAAAATTGTTCATGCAGGTAAAATCATGCATGGCAAAACCTCGATGATTCATCATGCCAATGCCGGTGTTTTTAACGGCATTGACAATCCTTTCGAAGCCACGCGTTACCATTCGCTGGTGATTGAAAAATCCAGCCTGCCGGACTGCCTTGAAGTGACGGCCTGGACGGAAGATGAAAATGGCGCGCTGGATGAAATCATGGGTGTGCGTCACAAAGAGTATACGATTGAAGGTATGCAGTTTCATCCCGAGTCGATCCTGACCGAACACGGGCATCAATTGCTTAAGCATTTTTTGAACCTGTAAACGCTGTGATATTTCCAGGAGAGCTTTGTAATGAACATGCAACAAGCCATTAAAGCCGTAACCGAATGTCACGATTTGTCGGCTGAGGATATGACCTCGGTGATGCGCACCATTATGACCGGCAAGGCGACACCGGCGCAGATCGGGGGTTTCCTGATTGGTTTGCGCATGAAAGGTGAGAGCATCGATGAAATTGCAGCGGCGGCCGGGGTGATGCGGGAACTGGCGACGGGGGTCAAGGTGACGGGGGAGCACGTTGTCGATATCGTCGGCACCGGTGGCGATGGCAGCAACACCTTCAATATTTCCACGGCCAGCAGTGTTGTGGTAGCGGCGGCCGGTGCTACGGTGGCTAAACACGGTAACCGTTCGGTTTCGAGCAAGTCCGGCAGCGCCGACTTGCTTGAGGCTGCGGGGGTGAATCTGGATTTGAATGCCGAACAGGTAGCCCAGTGTATCCATGAAACCGGTATCGGTTTCATGTTTGCGCCGAAACATCACAGCGCCATGAAACACGCTATTGGCCCGCGTAAGGAAATGGGGGTGCGCACGCTTTTTAATGTGCTGGGACCGTTGACTAATCCGGCCGGTGTTCCCAATCAATTGCTGGGCGTGTTTGCCGATGAATTGGTGGAGCCGCTGGCTCGGGTACTGGGCAAACTGGGCAGCCATCATGTACTGGTGGTGCATTCGGAAGACGGCATGGATGAGATCAGCATCGGCGCGCCAACCAATGTTGCCGAGTTGGTAAACGGCAAGGTCAAAACCTACCGCATCACGCCGGAACAATTTGGTCTGAGCCGGGCTGATATCAGCACGCTTGCGGTTGACGGTGCGAAGGCGTCGTTGAAAATTATCAGCGCCGTGCTGGATAATCAGGCGGGTGCGGCAAGAGACATCGTGGTGCTCAACGCCGGTGCGGCTATTTATGCCGCTGATCTGGTGGATAGCCTGGAGGCCGGCATACAAAAAGCGGATGAAGTGATCGCCAGTGGTGCGGCAAAGGAAAAGCTGGCCGCGTTAGTGAAGGTTTCCAATAGTTTTTAATCCCTTTGGGTTTAATCCCCCGCTGCTTGCAGCGAAAAACGGTAGGATGGGTAGAGCGAAGCGCGAAGTCCAGTAGGGAAGCCTATCAACACCAGTACGCTATAGATTAATACCTCGCAGCTTGCTGCGGGGTAGTTTATTCTTCAAACGTAATTGTTAATGTGATTCGACGATGAATAACACGCCTGACATCCTGAAAAAAATCATTCACCGCAAGGTGGAGGAAATCACCGAGCGCAAGGCCAATATTTCTCTAGCCGAACTGGAAAAGCGCAGCCAGTCCGCATTCCCTGTGCGCGGTTTTGTTGCCGCGATCAAAAACAAAATTGACGCAGGCCAGGCGGCAGTGATTGCGGAAATCAAAAAAGCCTCACCCAGCAAGGGCGTGATGCGCGAAGATTTTCATCCGGTCGAGATCGCTCACTCCTATGAAAAAGGCGGTGCCGCCTGCTTGTCTGTTTTAACCGACGTTGATTTTTTTCAGGGTCATGATGACTATTTGCAGCAGGCCCGTGCAGCCTGCACGCTGCCGGTGTTGCGCAAGGACTTCATGATCGATCCTTATCAGGTATTTGAGGCGCGAGCACTGGGGGCAGACTGTATTTTATTGATTGCCGCGGTGCTGGAGGATGCGCAAATGAAAGAACTGGCCGAGATTGCCGGTCGGCTGGCGATGGATGTTTTGATCGAAGTGCATGATGGTGAAGAACTCGAACGGGTGCTGCCGCTGGACCTGGCGCTGGTGGGCATTAACAATCGCAACCTGCGCACGTTTGAAACCTCGTTACAAACCAGTCTCGATTTGTTGGCCATGATCCCGACGGGGCGGATGGTGGTGACTGAAAGTGGCATTCATACAATTAATGATGTAGCCCTGATGCGCCGCAACAACATCAATGCTTTCCTGGTCGGCGAGGCGTTTATGACAGCCGATGAGCCGGGAGAGAAATTGCGGGAATTGTTTTTTTGAGAACTAGTCCGGTAGGGTGGGCACGTTGTTTGTGCCCACGCGTTTAGGTTCGTTATCCCGCGTGGGCATAAAAAACATGCCCACCCTACGGGGGCAATGGGGTATGGTAACTGGGTGTACGCGATTTAAATCTGATAAACAGGCAGACCTAGCGCGTTCCGAATACTACGATGGTTTTGCCCTTGACCGAAATCAGTCCCTGTTCTTCCATGGTTTTCAAAACGCGGCCGACCATTTCCCGTGAGCAGCCGACGATGCGACCGATTTCCTGGCGGGTAATGCGGATCTGCATGCCATCGGGGTGGGTCATGGCGTCGGGTTGTTTGCACAGATCCAGGAGGGTGCGGGCGACGCGACCGGTGACATCCATGAAGGCGAGATCGCTGACTTTGCGGCTGGTATCGCGCAGGCGGGACGCCATTTGGGAGGCGAGGGCGAAGAGTACATCGGGGTGTTGAAGATAAAGCTGGCGGAATTTAGTATAACTGATTTCAGCGACTTCGCAGGCGGTACGGGCGCGCACCCAGGCGCTACGATTATCTTCTTTATTGAAGAGTCCCATTTCACCGAAAAAATCGCCCTTGTTCAGGTAGGCGAGGACAATTTCGCGGCCTTCGGTATCTTCGATGAGTACAGAAACCGAGCCGCCAACGATGTAATAGAGAACATCGGGCTTGTCCGCCGCGTAGATGATGACGCTTTTGGCGGGGTATTGCCGGCGGTGGCAATGTTCGAGAAACCGATCCAGGGATTCAATTCCAGTGTGCTGGGCTGCCGTCTGTACCATTATATTCCTTTGAGTCACGACTGACGTATTATTATGCTTATGGTATATGAATGTCGGGTATTGTAAATAGACGCGTTCGATTTCCTGTGGAAAGTGAGAATGTCGTCACTCATATCCTGAGTGTGTGGCGATGCACCCCTAAAACAGGCCGGTCGTCTCGGGGGGCTCAAATGAAGGGCGGATTCTCTAATTCTTATTGATATTGCGGAGTTGATAAAATGGAAG
This sequence comes from uncultured Thiohalophilus sp., assembly GCA_964596835.1. Classification (GTDB taxonomy): domain Bacteria; phylum Pseudomonadota; class Gammaproteobacteria; order UBA6429; family Thiohalophilaceae; genus JAADGZ01. Next base: position 5,101 of record CAZQVV010000085.1, read on the forward strand.
CACGGGTGAAATGGGTTGAAGAGGCTACTTTTCTGGGTGAGTCCGGCAGCGGCCACACGTTGGTGATGGACGGGCCGGAAGACCATGGTGGTCGGAATCTGGGGGTTCGCCCCATGGAAATGCTGTTGCTGGGCATGGGGGGCTGTACCGCCTTTGATGTTATGTTGATCCTAAAAAAATCCCGTCAGCCGGTGGAAGACTGTGAGGTTCTGCTCTCGGCTGAACGGGCAGAGACGGAGCCGAAAGTGTTTACCCGAATCCATGTGCATTTTGTCGTCAGCGGCCAGGGGTTGAAGGAAAAGCAGGTGGCGCGGGCGGTCTCCCTGTCGGCGGAGAAATACTGCTCGGCTTCGATTATGCTCGGGCGCGCCGGGGTGGAGATCAGCCATGATTATGAAATACGTGAACCAGGAGCCTGTCGAACCTAAAGAAGCGTTCCAAATACCCGATCACTTGTGAATTTCCACGTTCGTGGCGAGTCCTTCGACAAGCTTCCTTCGACAAGCTTCCTTCGACAAGCTCAGGACGAACGGCCATTCCTAAAATGTACGGGTATTTGGAACAGCTATTTAGACTTATTTTACTGCGCCGGTGGAGGCCGGGGCGGACACGAGCAGGTAAAAGCCATGTCACATAGAAAGAAAATCAAACTCCAGGGCTTCAACAATCTCACCAAAACCCTGAGTTTCAATATTTATGATATTTGCTATGCCAAGACCCTGGTTCAGCGCAAGCAGTACATCGAATATATTGATGAAATGTACAATGCTGAACGGCTGACGGATATTCTCACCGAGGTCAGCCATATTATCGGCGCCGATATTCTTAATATCGCCCGTCAGGATTACGAGCCGGAAGGTGCCAGCGTGACCATGTTGATCGCCGAGGAGGCGGTGGTGGCGGAGGACCTCTCTAATACTCAGGCGCCAGGCCCTCTGCCGGACTCGGTGGTGACGCATCTGGACAAGAGCCATATCACGGTTCACACTTATCCGGAAAGTCATCCCGACAATGGTATCAGCACGTTTCGCGCTGATATTGATGTCTCAACCTGTGGACGGGTATCACCGCTCAAGGCACTGAATCTTCTGATCCACAGCTTTGATTCGGACATCGTCACCATGGATTACCGGGTTCGCGGTTTCACGCGTGATGTGCGTGGGCGCAAGTGCTACAATGACCACAAGATCAACTCGATTCAGAACTTCATTGCCCGTGACAGCAAGCGGGTCTACTCCATGCTTGATGTGAACATTTATCAGGAAAATATTTTCCACACCAAGATGATGCTCAAGGATTTTGATCTGGAAAACTATCTGTTTGGTATTAAGGGGAATGAACTCTCACCGCGGGAATATAAAAAGATCCATGCTCGGGTGCAGAAAGAAATGCTGGAAATATTTTACGGCAGGAATATTTAAAGACCGGTATAAGATACAAGGGGATTGTCTTTTTTATCTTTCCCCTTGTATTTGCCTCACAACCACCACGCCGTACGCGTCATGATCGTTGAAGTCAGTTCCATCAGTTTTTTAGCCGGCCACGGCAGCGGGGTGCCACCGGCGCTTTGGGCCATACCGGCATGTTGGCTTTCATCGGTTTTCATCTGTTCGAGAATGGCGCGGGTTTTCTGATCATTAAGCGTGATCTGTTGCAGGTGGGAATCCAGGTGGTGGACAACCTGATGTTCGGTTTCCGCAATAAAGCCCAGACTCCATTTGTCGCCTGCCAGTCCCGCCAGTGCGCCGATGGTCATTGATCCAGCGTACCAGAGCGGATTGAGATAGCTTATATGTGTCCCCATTTCTTTTATCCGCTGATTGCACCAGTCCAGGTGATCGTTTTCCTCCTCCGCAGCGCGCTGCATTTTTTCGCGTACCCTGGGCAGTTTCGCCGTTAGTGCCTGTCCCTGATACAAGCCCTGTGCTGCTACTTCGCCCGCATGATTTATGCGCATGAGCCGACCGGCCAACTCACGGTTGGCTTCACTGAGTTCTGCTTCTGCCTGAGCATTGGCCGGATTGCTGCGTTCGGTGATCCGGGGGTTGCCAAACAGGGTGCGCAAACCCGTATCCAGATTCATCACCCACTGATCGAGGGGCGTGTAATTACGTTGACTCATATTCAATCAAGATCCAATGATGAGATAATTAAGCGTTTTTGGTGGGTAAAAAACTCCGATTAACTCCGTTCGTCCTGAGCCTGTCGAAGGGTTAAGGGAACTAATCAGCACTTTCATGAAATATTGTAGCACCATATTTTGTCCTTAGTCCCTGCCTAACTGCTCAGCCAGTAGCCGCAGGGGATGAATGACCCGGATGGCTTTATCCTCCAGCCCGGCCTGAATGAACAGACTGCAGCCGATGTTGGTGCTGACAATGATATCCACTTTATCGGTGAGAAATTTGTCCAGCAGATGCTGGCGCAGAATTTGTGCCTGGTGTGGATGGCGCAGCATGTAATCACCGGCCGCCCCGCAGCAGGCGGTATCATCGGGCAGTGCGGAAAGGCGAATGTCCGGGATACAGGCCAGCAGCATTGAGGCATAATCCGGTTGGCACAGAGCATTGCGTTGGCTGCAGGGTTGATGGACGACAACCTGCTTATTCAGGGCGGCGAGGGGCCGCGATTTTTTCTGTAAGGCGTTTGCGACAAAGCCGGTGATGTCCTGTAGTTTTGCCTGCAACTGTTCGGCCTGAGTCTTTTGCTCGGTATCGCTCCAGTCCAGTTTCGGGTAGTCCATCAGTTGTGCGCCGCACCCGCTGGCCAGATACAGTACAGCATCGTAGTGTTCGTGACTGAAGGCCTCCAGATTGTCGCGCGCCAGAGTCCGTGATTCGTTGGCCTGTCCGCTGTGCTGTTGCAGTGCCCCGCAGCAGCCCTGTTTGTGCGGCAGACTTATCCTGTAACCCAGGGCATGGAGTACGTCGATGCTAGCCGTCAGGGTTGGTGCATCGACATTTTTCCCCATACAGCCGGTGAAGATCGCCACATGTCCGGAAAGCTTATCGCTGACCGGGTAGTGGTGTCTGAATTTTTGTGCGGCAGGAAGTGAAGGTATGAGGCTTTGCAGCCAGGCCAACTTTTTATTTTGTCGCAATAATGGGCGCAACAGTTTTTCGGCCCCGCTTTTCTGATACAGACGCAGGCTTTGGTAGGCCGCCTGCATGTGCCGACTGAGCAGTTGCCGACCGAATTTATGTAACCGGGAAGCGGGGCGAGCCTGGCTGAGATATTGCCGGGCCATATCCATGATGCGGCCGTATTCCACGCCGGAGGGGCAAATGCGTTCGCAACGACGGCATAGCAGGCAGTTATCCAGATGCTGGTAGAGAGTGTCATCCGTGGCTTCAAGTTCATGGCTGGCAAGGGACTGAATCAGGGCAATGCGCCCGCGCGGGGATTCATTCTCGTTGCGGCTGATATGATAGGTAGGACACTGGGGCAGGCACAGGCCACATTTCACGCAACGATCGGCGAGCTCAAGAATGTTATGGTAGCTGTTCAAGCAGGGCGGGATCCTGTGACTAAATAAATACAGCATACAAATTTCAAGGTAGAATTATACGTTATTGTTAACCCGTTTATATTTTGTTTTTTTAGATCTTGCGTGAGAAGTATGTTTTTTAAATACCATGTCTTTTTCTGCTGTAATCAGCGCGAAGCGGACGAAGCCTGCTGTGCTCGCTTTGGCGCGCAAAAAATACGTGATTATGCGAAGCAACGCATCAAAACTTTGGGGCTTGCGGGCGAGGGTGGAGTGCGCATCAATACGGCAGGCTGTCTGGGTCGTTGTGAGCAGGGGCCAGTGCTAGTGGTCTACCCGGAAGGAATTTGGTACACCTGGATCGATGAAGAAGATATCGATGAGATTATTGAACAGCACCTGCAGCAGGGGCAGATTGTCACGCGCCTGTTGCTCAAATAATTAATCTGAATTTTGGCTAAGGCTAAATGATGGGTTTCACTTCGTTCTACCCATCCTACGTCTCTAACAAATTAAGGGTGGGATGGGTAGAACAAACTGAAACCCATCACTAAACCTGGTGAATGAAGAATGCCTGAAATGCTGATTTCCGGACCCTCCGGGGAAATCGAGGTGCGGCTTGAATCCGTGGGTGAAGTTGATTCGACCATAGAACCCCGTCCAGCCCCGCTGGCGGTGATCTGCCATCCCCACCCCGTCTATGGCGGCAGTATGACCAACAAGGTCGTACATATACTGGCAGTTGGTTTTCGTGAATTGGGCGCACACACCGTGCGCTTCAATTTTCGCGGCGTGGGACGCTCAGCGGGAAAATTCGATCATGGTGTCGGTGAAACCGATGATCTGCTAGCGGTGGTGGCATGGGCGCAGGCGCGTTTTCCCGCTTCTCCTTTGTGGCTGGCCGGTTTTTCCTTTGGCGCCTGGATTGCGTTGAAGGCCATGACGCCATTGCAGCCCGAACGGCTGGTGCTGGTTGCGCCGCCCGTGGATATGTACGATTTTAAGTCGATACCCGAGGTTAGCGTACCCTGGATGGTGATCCAGGGCGGCAAAGATGAGATTGTTTCAGCGCAGGCCGTGGCCAGCTGGGTGGCGCAACGTCGGCCTGCGCCACAGTTCAAAATGCTGGATTCAGCCGGTCATTTTTTCCACGGACAGCTAAATGCCTTGAAAAACGTCTTAAAATCAGAGCCCTAACAGGGTGAAGTCCCAACCCATGCCGACGATGGGGGACAAAAATCGCTTAATGAAGATGAAAACCAGGGGGGGGGGTGTTTGATGCCAATTCTTTATTCCGGCACATTAATTACATTTTGTTATTGACAGAATATCATTAATTGCTTATATTAATAACCACTGATTAATTGTTTTTGACTCCTCCATCCTCCTTATGGTGGTTATTTTAGCGCGGTTACCCCTTTTCCGCGCTATTTTTTTGCCTGAAATTTGTTAAACATCCCACGTAGATGTGTTCGCCAGCATGTTTTCGATTATTGCCGCTGTGAAACACCTCCTGAGCGAAGGTTTATGCTTTCCTCTGTATCCTGACGTCTTTGCGTTAAATATTCCGGGGTGGGCAAACCCCAAAACCCAGGAAATCAAGCAATCTTCTCTCTTTTCCCCTTGTATCTTCCCCCTGTTTTCAGTACTATTTCGCCTCTTTTGGGAACGTGATTTATCTTGAAGGCGCAACGAGCATGAAAACCTTTAGTGCAAAGTCAGAAACGGTCAAGCGTGACTGGTATGTGATTGATGCTGAGAACAAAGTTCTTGGACGTCTGTCGACCGAAATTGCCCGCCGTTTGCGCGGCAAACATAAGCCGGAATATACCCCTCATGTGGATACCGGCGATTATATTGTTGTCATTAATGCGGAGAAAGTCGCGGTGACCGGCAACAAGGAAATGGGTAAAAATTATTACCGGCACACCGGCTATCCAGGTGGGCTGAAGACTATCTCGCTTGAAAAACAGCGGGCGCAGCATCCGGAACGCATCATTGAAATAGCAGTGAAAGGCATGTTGCCGAAAAACAGCCTGGGGCGGGCAATGTTTCGCAAGCTCAAGGTTTACGCTGGAACTGAGCACCAGCATACCGCCCAGCAACCCAAAGTGCTGGAAATCTAAGGAAGCAACATGGCAGAAACATATTACAGTACAGGTCGTCGCAAGAGTTCCGCCGCACGCGTTTATCTGAGTGCAGGCAGTGGCGATATCATTGTTAACAACCGTCCACTTGATCAGTATTTCGGGCGCGAAACCAACCGCATGCTGGTTCGTCAGCCACTGCAGGTTGCCGAAATGCTGGAGAACTTTGACATTAAGGTCTTCGTTAAAGGCGGCGGCAACAACGGTCAGGCCGGTGCGATCCGCCACGGCATTACCCGCGCCCTGATTCGTTATAACGAAGAACTACGCGCCCCATTGCGTAAAGTCGGTTACGTGACTCGTGATGCCCGTGAAGTGGAACGCAAGAAAGTTGGCCTGCATAAGGCGCGCAAGAGACCTCAGTATTCTAAACGCTAAAGCGTTTCGCGCACCGTGGCTGGTGGCTAGTAGCTAGGAAAACAAAGGATATTTGTGCATGGATGCACTGGAGAATCTTGAAGTATGGAAACGTTCTTGCCAATTATCCGTTGAACTGTATAAAGTTCTGGGTAATTGCAAGGATCGGGGTTTCAAAGATCAAATTACCCGCGCAGCGCTGTCGATTCCCTCAAATATAGCTGAAGGCTATGAAAGGGACTCGTCAAAGAGTTGTGTGCAATATCTCAAAATTGCAAAAGGATCCAGTGGTGAACTCTGGACTCAATTATTAATAGGCCGAAAAATCGGTTTCATTGATAATGAAACAGGAAAGAGCCTAGAACTTGAAACTAGAGATATTTCCGAAATGCTATGCGGCTTGATCAAACATTACAAAATTGGCGACAAACCAAGCCCCTAGCCACTGATTTATTGGGGAATCGTCTAACGGCAGGACAGCGGACTCTGACTCCGCTAATCAAGGTTCGAATCCTTGTTCCCCAGCCAATA
>CAZQVV010000086.1:0-11586 GCA_964596835.1 uncultured Thiohalophilus sp.
CTCTACCCATCCTACCCACTTTTGGCTATCCGTAGGATGGGTAGAGCGAGAAGCGCGAAGTCCAGAGGGGAAACCCATCAACTGAAAATCCGCACAGGGCAGATTTTTATTACTCGTTCCCACGCTCCAGCGTGGGAACGAGAATTTCGTGTCGCATAATCAGTAACCCCATTAGTAAACAGATAAAAGAAATATCCGCCAATGAACGCCAATATGTTATGTTGAGGTGCATGAGGCGCAGAACGCAACCATCAATGCTTTTGCCTTTATTCGCGTTCATTGGCGGACAGATAAGCGTTTGGCTTTTTCGCGTTTAATAATCAATTTTTCCGCTCGACCAGAAATCGCTCGAACTGCTCGATTGGAATCGGTTCGCTGATCAAAAACCCCTGCGCCATATCACAGCCCATTTCGAGCAAACGCCGACAGGTCTTCTCCGATTCCACCCCTTCCGCCACTACCGACAGGCCAAGGTTATGCGCCAATTCAATGGTTGAATGTACAATGACTTCATCATCGGAACTCCTGTCCATATCCATGATAAAGCTGCAATCAATTTTCAGTTCGCTTACCGGCAGTTTCTTTAGCCGTCCCAGCGAAGAATAACCCGTACCAAAATCATCAATGGAGAGTGTGATCCCTCGCTGACGAATGTAACTCAAGGTTTCACGAAGACGGTCATATTCGGATAAAAACAGATTTTCAGTAATCTCAAACTGTAGGTTACCGCCAGCATCCGTGATTGCATCAAGACCTTCAAGATAAATCATAAAATCCGGATTCATCAGGGTCTGGGTCGATATGTTAACGGCAATGCGAATATTCCGTTGCCGACTTTGCCATAGTCTGATTTGTTTAATCGCTGTTTCAATGACCCAATAGGTATAACGATCGATCATGGCAGTCTGTTCCAGCACGCGAATAAACATAGTGGGAGATACGAAACCCCGCTGTGGATGTTGCCAGCGCCCCAGCGCCTCAACACTGTCAATGCGGTTATTCCGTAGATTCACCTTGGGCTGGTAATACAACTCGAACTCATGCTGTTCCAGCGCCTTGCGTAAATCCGCCGTCATCGTCAGCATGCCGGGAGAGGAGTGATCGGCAACCGGATCATATAGGCTTACGCCCCGTTTTCCGGTCTTGGCCCTGAACATGGCCAGATCCGTGTGCCGCAGCAGCGTGCTGATATCATTACCATGCTCAGGGAAAAGACTCACGCCGATGCTGGCGCTGACGGCAATTGTCATGCTGCCAATATCAAACGGCGCATCCAGTTGCTGCAGCAAATGACCGGCATGGCGAAGACTCTGCGCCCGATCCACGTTCGGTAAAAGCAGCGCAAATTCATCCCCCCCCAGGCGACTGAGTATATTGTTTCCACCAAGATAGGCTAGAAAACGGCGAGCGACATCCTTTAACACCTGATCGCCGCGCTCATGCCCCAGGGTTTCGTTGATTTCCTTGAAATTGTTCAGATCAATGAGCAGCAGGCCGAAGCGCTGCCCCTGAGCCTGTGCAAGCGTAAGATGCTGGGCAAAACGATCACGGAACAGGGAGCGGTTAGGCAGGCCGGTGACCGTATCGTAAAGTGACAGGTATTCCAGCTCACGGTTGCTTTCACTCAACTGGCGATTCAGCCGTTGCAATTGTATCTGGTAATCTTCCGTCAGCTGCCTGGCTTCTTCCATTTTCTGTACCGCCATGGCATTTTCAATAGCAATAGAAACAATACTGGCGAACATCGACAGCATATTCAGATCGCGGCGATCGAACTCCTCTTCCCCGCGCTTGTTGAAGCCCGCAATGCCGCCGAGAAAATGCTTCTTCCCCTGCAATGGAATCAGAATAACCGAGCCGGCTTCCTTCTCCCAGTAATTGCGTTCCTCATCACTCAGCTCATCCAGTACACCCCGCCACCAGGCTTTCTTGTGCCGCCAGACCCAGCCGCAAATGCCAAAATCGAGCGGCAGGGACTCGCCCACGATCTCCTCGGCATGAACGCCAGCACCCCCACGATAAGTATAGGTTTCACAGTTATCGTCCAGAATGGGGATCAGCAGGGTTTGTGCCTGCACCAGATCACGCGCCCGCTCGGCGACAATCTGGAAAACACGCTCAAGATCCAGTTCACTGCCAATTTCGGAAAAGGTTTCCTGCAACAGCTCAATTTCAACTTCACGGTGATGCAGATCCTGCCTGAGATCCAGTTCATCCACCGTTTGAAACTGCTTACTCGCCATCTGTCTATTCCCTATCGATAAACACGGTAATTGATGAAGTGTAGTACAAACAGGAAAAATATTCTTCAGAAAAACAAAGAGATAAACAAAAAAGGGGTCCCCGGAAAAATGAAACCCGACTCGGTTGAGAACGGGTTTTGTGCCCACACGAAGAGCGACGGTGCTGTCTTGGCGGGCATAGTGGAATCAGGCCCGGAGCAGGTTGATTTTCGCCAACGCCTGTAAAAAAGCGGCGTTTTCTTCGGCTGTACCCACGGTCACCCGCAGGCAGTCACGCAACAACGGCCCCGCCTTGTCCATATTTTTTATCAGGACGCCCCCGGTCTTCAATCCTTCAAATACGCTGGCGGCCTTACCCGCCGGTACCCGGAAAAGAATAAAATTGGCCTGACTGGGGAAAACCGTCAGCGCGTCCAGCGCCTGCATCCGGGCATAAAGTTCAGTCCGATCCTGCTTGATCTGTTGCGTCTGCGCAGCCAGCATGGCGGCATGCTGCAGGGCGAATCCGGCACTGAGCTGGGTCAGGATGTTAATGTTGTAGGGTAGGCGTACCTTGTCGAACTCCTCCAGCCATTGCGGCGCACCGGCAAGCATGCCCAGACGCAGCCCCGCAAGGCCCATCTTAGACACCGTGCGCATAAGTAAAAGGTTCTCATGCTCTGCCAGCAGGGGCATGAAGCTATCCTCGGCAAAAGCATGATAGGCTTCATCCACCACCACCACGCCCGGCGCAGCAGCAATGATGCGCAGCATGTCTGCCTTATCAAACAGGTTGCCAGTGGGATTGTTGGGATAGGCCAGGAACACCACCGCCGGTTGATGCTGTTCGATCGCTGCCAGCACCGCCTCGGCATCCAGCGAAAAATCCTCCCGCAGGGGCACACCGATATAGTCCATGCCGCAAAAATCCGCAATCATGCGGTACATGACAAACCCCGGATCAACCGACAGCAGGCTGCGTCCTTCGCCGCTCACGGCCATGGCAATCATCTGGATAATTTCGTCGGAACCGTTGCCCAGCAAGATGGCCGCATCAGGCGGAACTACCATCACTTCGCGCAGGCGATCTTTCAACGGCTGAGCCTGTGGATCGGGATAGCGATTCAGCTCGGCGCTGCGTAATACTTCCAGCCACTGATCAATTTTGTCCTGAGGCCAGTGATAGGGGTTTTCCATGGCATCGAGCTTGATCAGGCCAGAGGCATCCGGCACAGGGTAGGCCGAGAGTTTGCGGATCGGGGGACGAATCCATTGCGCGATGCGATCGCGCGGGGGCGAGGGATCTTCTTTCATCGGCAGCATTGTCGGGTTGAAACCTGACCTATCCTTTCTTTATACGGTATTCGGCCGAACGGGCGTGGGCGGTGAGACTCTCGCCCCGAGCAAGCACCGAGGCGGTTTTGCCAAGCTCGGAGGCGCCCTCGGCTGAGCACATGATCAGGCTCGAACGCTTCTGGAAGTCATACACGCCCAGGGGTGAACTGAAACGGGCGGTGCGTGAAGTCGGCAGCACATGGTTGGGACCGGCACAATAATCGCCCAGCGCCTCGGCCGTGTAGCGGCCCATGAAAATGGCACCGGCATGACGAACCTTCTCCGCCAGTATCTGTGGGTTTTCTACCGACAGCTCCAGATGTTCGGGAGCAATATAGTTGGCTACCTCGATCGCGTCATCCAGATCCCGCACTTCGATCAAGACACCACGCGCATTCAATGATGCTTCGATAATGTCTCGGCGTTCCATTTCCGGCAGCAGCTTATCGATGCTGGCTTTTACTTTTTGCAGGAAATCCGCATCCGGTGAGAGCAGGATAGACTGCGCGTCCTGATCATGTTCGGCCTGGGAAAACAGATCCATGGCGATCCAGTCGGGATCGGTCTGACCGTCACAGATCACCAGAATCTCGGACGGCCCGGCAATCATATCGATGCCCACCCGGCCAAAGACCATAGCCTTGGCGGCGGCAACATAAATATTACCGGGGCCCACGATCTTGTCCACCTGCGGCACCGTTTGCGTACCATAGGCCAGCGCGGCTACCGCCTGCGCGCCGCCGATGGTGAATACCCGGCTGACGCCGGCAATTGCCGCTGCCGCTAATACCAGTTCATTCACTTCGCCATCCGGGGTCGGCACCACCATGATGATTTCGGCCACGTCGGCCACATGCGCCGGAATCGCATTCATCAACACGGACGACGGATAGGTGGCCTTGCCGCCCGGCACATACAGGCCCACGCGATCCAGTGCCGTTACCTGCTGCCCCAGCAGCGTGCCATCCTCTTCGGTATACGACCAGGACTGCATTTTCTGATGCTGATGATAACTGCGCAGACGCTGGGCGGCGGTTTCTAGTGCCCTGCGTTGTTCAGTGGGAATATTTTCCAATGCGGCCTCAAGCCGCACCTGCGACAGTTCCAGCGCAGAAAAATCCTCAACCTGCCTGCGATCAAAACGGTTGGTATATTCCAGCACCGCCGCATCGCCACGGCTGCGCACGGCATGAAGGATGTCCTTTACCGTGTTCTGTACCTTGTCGTCGGCCACGCTTTCCCAGGCCAGCATGGCTTCCAGCTCGGCATAAAAATTGGCAGAACCTGTATTTAACTGTTTCATTTTTCCACTGCCTCGGCCATCAGATCAATAAACTGTTTGACCCGCTCATGTTTCATTTTCATCGATGCGCGATTGACAATCAGGCGCGAACTGATATCGGCGATATGTTCTTTGGGTTCCAGCCCATTGGCGCGCAGGGTGTTGCCCGTATCCACCACGTCAACGATGCAGTCAGCCAGGCCGACGATCGGTGCCAGTTCCATCGAACCGTAGAGTTTGATCACCTCGACCTGCTGGCCTTTTTCGGCAAAAAAACGCCGCGTGCAGTTCACAAACTTGGTGGCCACCCGAAGACGCCCCTTAAGCGGTTCGGCATTTTTAAACCCTGCGGTCATCAATTTGCAGCGGGCGATGTTCAGATCCAGCGGTTCATAGATCCCCTCGCCACCGTGTTCCATCAATACATCTTTGCCGGCGATACCCAGATCGGCCGCACCGTACTGCACATAGGTTGGCACATCGGAAGCACGAATGATGACCAGTTTCACATCCGCCTGACTGGTATCCAGAATTAGCTTACGCGTACTATCCAGATCATCCAGCGGTTCGATACCCGCGTGCTTCAACAGCGGCAGAGTTTCCTTGAATATGCGACCCTTGGATAAAGCGATGGTTAAATTATTATTCATGATTACAGGTTTATTGTTTGTAGGTTTTTTTTGTTCCTGATTCAGGAGGGCACCCGGCGGATTTCCGCGCCCAGCAGTTGCAGCTTTTCTTCGATACATTCATAGCCGCGATCGATGTGATAAATACGCTCGACCGTAGTTTCGCCGCGGGCGATCAGCCCGGCAATCACCAGACTGGCTGAAGCCCGCAGATCGGTGGCCATGACCGGTGCGCCATTGAGTTCTTCCACGCCGGTGGCAAACGCCGTATTGCCTTTCAAATTAATGTCGGCTCCCATGCGCTGCAGTTCCTGCACATGCATAAAACGATTTTCAAATACCGTTTCGGTAATCGCCGAGGAACCGGTAGCCAGTGCGTTCATCACCGTGAATTGGGCTTGCATGTCAGTGGGAAAAGCCGGATAGGGCGCGGTGCGAATATCCACCGATTTGGGCCGTTGCCCATGCATGTCCAGGCTAATCCAGTCCGGACCGGTTTCAATATCCGCACCGGCTTCTTCCAGCTTGGCCAGCACCGCATCGAGCAAGTCCGGGGCGGTGTCCTTGAGTTTGATCTTGCCGCCAGTAATCGCCGCTGCCACCAGAAAGGTGCCGGTTTCGATTCTGTCAGGTAGCACTTTGTAATGGGTGCCGCCCAGGCGTTCCACGCCGTCAATCTTGATAGTATCACTGCCTGCGCCGGAAATTTTCGCGCCCATACTGTTGAGACAGTTGGCCAGATCTACCACCTCGGGTTCACGCGCGGCATTTTCGATAATGGTCGTGCCATCGGCCAGCGTGGCCGCCATCATCAGGTTTTCAGTACCGGTTACGGTCACCAGATCCATCACCAGTTTCACGCCTTTTAGACGTTTGCAACGAGCCTTGATATACCCGTTTTCAACATTGATCTCCGCACCCATGGCTTCCAGCCCGCGAATATGCAGGTCCACCGGACGCGAACCAATGGCACAACCACCGGGTAGCGAAACTTCGGCCTGGCCATGGCGAGCCAGCAGCGGCCCCAGCACCAGGATCGAAGCACGCATGGTTTTTACCAACTCGTAAGGAGCAACCAGTTCCCGAATAGTGCGGGAATCCACTTCTACGCTCATTTTCTCGTTGATGGTGATCTGCACCCCCATGCGCCCCAACAACTCCATGGTGGTGGTGATGTCATGCAGGTGCGGGACGTTGCATATAGTGACCGGCTCGTCGGCCAGCAGTGTGGAAACGATGATCGGCAGGGCGGCGTTCTTGGCCCCCGAAATCCGGATCTCCCCCTGTAACGGAATGCCGCCATGAATGAGCAGTTTATCCATCAGGAGATTTGCAACTTGCTGGCCGTGATCCACTCATCCGGAGTGTAGGTTTTGATTGACAAAGCATGCACCACGCCGCTGGTGATTTTATCCGCCATCGTGGCATAAACCAGTTGCTGTTTTTTTACCGGGGACAGATCGGCAAATACCTCGCCGACAACAATGGCGTCGAAGTGACTGCCATCCCCTGTAACGGTGATATCACAATCCGGCAGGCCGGCCTCTATGAGTTTCTTTACTTCTTCGGGATTCATTGCATATACACCCTTTGCTGGAATAGACGGGCGCGTATTTTAGCCTGTATACAAGGGAAACAGGTAGAAAAAAGACAGCTTCGGGGAAAAATTGCTGATGAAATCCCGACTATTCTTCATCTATGAGAAGGTTTGCATTAAACGCAGAGAACGCTAAGACGCAGAGGCGCAAAGAAAAAAGCTATTAATAATCAAAATCATACAACCTCTGCGCGTCTCCGCGCCTCTGCGTTCTTCGCGTTAATTATCCGCAATTCAGGGACAAGGACTCAATGTCAGTGTAGAAAATCCGTTAATCCGCTGATGTCGGCCATATGCTGCATCTGTTCCGGCAGACCTTCAAAACACAGGCTGCCCTGCTGCAGGCGCATGAGGCGGCGGCATTCCACCAGCATGGCCAGTCCGGCGCTGTCGCTACGGGTCACGCCCTGAAGATTGAGGCAGATCTTTTCGCCCGGGTGCTGCTGTAGTCGGGCCTCCAATTGGAGCAGGAGATCCGGCACCGTTTCCCGATCCAGATCACCTGAAATTTTCAGGCTGGCTCCCTCTTCCTTCAACAAGGTTGCATTCATTTATCCGCTTTCTCGTTATGTTTTTGCAGCCGGGCAATCAGAGCATCCAGTCCCTGCTGCTTAATTTCACTCGCAAAGGAGGTACGGTAATTGGTAATCAGAGAGATCCCGTCCGTGGCTACGTCATAGACTTTCCAGCCTTTCTTTTTCAGGTGCAGCCGATAGTTGATGATCGCTGGCGGCTTGCCCGGCTGCAGTACCTCCATGCGCACAGTCGCATTTTTCTCACCGGCTCTGAGCTTTGCCGGTAAAACATGAATTTTCTGATTTGTGTATTCCAGCAATGCCACCGCATAGGTGCGTACCATCAGCGTACGAAAAGCGCGCACAAAGCCCAGCTTCTGCTTGTAGCTGGCTTTTCTCCAGTTCTGCGCCAATACCGAGCGGGACATGCGAATAAAATCAAAATGCGGCAGAACAATGTCACTCACCAGTCCGTAGATCAGCGTCGGATCCTTCTTCAGCTCCTGGCTGTGTTTATCCAGCGCCGCAAGCATTTCTTCCGTGGTATTTTTTATCAGCACATCCGGCGCCTGTGCGGCCCGGGCCGGGCTGAAACTTCCCAACAGCAACAGTAGCGGCAAAATCAGAATATAGAAACGTTGCGGTATCATTTTTTGTTTCCCACCTTACTGTCACTCAGAAATTTGGAAACAAACTGGCCGATCAGTTTTTCCAGTACCATTGAACTCTGAGTCAGGGTGATGTGGGAACCCTCATGCAGCACGCTACTGGCGCCATTACCCTTACAATCGGCCGGATTAGATGTCGCACCTTCCAGTTCGGCTTCCAGCGCCTGATCCTCACAGTGATTAGAACCCGCACCGGGCTCCAGACCCACGTATTTTTCCCCCAGCAGACCGGCCGTATAAATACTCGCCGAGGTATCCTCCGGCAAGGTGGTGTGACTCTTGCCCAGACGCAGAGTCACGACGGCTTCGAAGGTTTGATCATCAAATCTGATAGCTTTCACCCGACCGATACGCACCCCGGCCATCGTCACTGGCGAACGCACCTTAAGACCGCTGGCATCGTCAAAGCGGGCAATAACATCAAAACCATCGGCGTTGCTATACGTACTCAGGTTGCTGACCTGCATGGCCAGCATGAACAGGGCGACCATACCGGCGGCGACAAAAAGGCCGACCCAGATTTCAGTCATACGCGAGGTCATGGTTTCTTCTCCCTTAATCTAAACGCACACATTCTAAAATATCAGATCCGTTTTTTTATGGCCGTTAATCTGTCGGGCTTTGCGGCATTTAGCTGCCGAACATCAGAGCCGTAAGAATAAAGTCCAGCCCCAGCACCGCCAGTGATGAATGCACGACCGTACGGGTGGTCGCGCGGCTGACGCCCTCCGAAGTGGGCAGCGCATCGTTACCTTCAAAAATGGCGATCCAGGTGACAACAATGCCAAAGACGAAGCTCTTGAGCACGCCATTTAAAATATCACTATAGAAATCCACATTGGCCTGCATCTGCGACCAGTAGGCGCCATCGTCGACGCCCAGCAGACCCACTCCGACAAAATAGCCGCCAATCACGCCTACCGCGCTGAAAATAGCCGCCAGCAGCGGCATAGAAATCACCCCCGCCCAAAAACGCGGCGCCAGCACCCGGCGCACCGGATCCACAGCCATCATCTCCATGGCGGATAATTGCTCGGTCGCCTTCATCAGACCAATCTCGGCCGTAAGCGCCGAACCTGCGCGACCGGCGAACAATAGCGCGCTCACTACCGGACCCAGCTCGCGCACCAGCGACAGCGACACTACCACGCCCAGCGATTCCTCCGCGCCAAAATCTACCAGCGTATTATAGCCCTGCAACCCCAGCACCATCCCGACAAACAGGCCGGAAACCAGAATAATCAGTAGGGAAAGCACTCCCACCGAAAAGATCTGGGTAATGACCAAACCGAAACGAGGCAACAGAGTATGCGAACCGGCCAGGATCCGCAGCAGTAGAATATGCCCACGTCCCAAACGCTGAAAGAAATCCAGCGCCTTGCGCCCCAGGCCTTGCAGGAAAGTCAGCATCCGCTTGCGCCTCCTGCCGGCAGATCCAGCATGTCTTCCGTAAAATCGCGCGCCGGATAGTGAAACGGCACCGGCCCGTCAGGCTCGCCCTGCAGAAACTGCTGCGCCCATTCCGACTCGGAGGCATACAGGTCGTCGGTGGTGCCCTCGGCCACCACCTTGCCGCCGGACAACAAGTAGATATAGTCGGCAATCGCCGCCGTTTCCTGGATATCATGGGAGACAATGATGCTACTCAGGCCCATCGCATCATTGAGGGAGCGAATCAGGCGCACCAGCACCCCCATGGAGATGGGATCCTGGCCGGTGAAAGGTTCGTCATACATCATAATCATGGGATCCATCACCACCGCGCGCGCCAGCGCCACGCGCCGCGACATGCCGCCGGACAGTTCGCTGGGCATCAGATCCCGCGCGCCGCGCAGACCGACCGCCTCCAGCTTCATTAACACCAGGGTGCGAATCAGGCGTTCAGACAGGCGGGTATGTTCACGCAGGGGAAAGGCCACATTATCGAAGGCATTGATATCCGTTAGCAACGCGCCGTTCTGGAACAACATCCCCATGCGTTTTCGCAACTGGTAGAGCTGCCTGTGACCAAGCCGGGGCACCGCTTCGCCATCCACTTCGACCGTGCCCGTATCCGGGCGCAACTGGCCGCCGATGAGTCGCAGCAGGGTGGTTTTACCCGTGCCGCTGGGACCCATGATCGCCGTCACCTTGCCGCGCTGGATGTCCAGATCGATACCATCGAAAATTTTGTGCGGCCCGTGAGAAAAACTCAGGTTGCGAATTTTTACCAGGGGAGCATTAATCCGAGAAGGGTCGTTAATCATGAAAATCCATGTTTGTATTTCCCACGCATGGCACAAAGATACAGGATACCGGCAGCATGATACAAGGAGAGGATGAACCCGAATAGCAGGACTTGAATAGTCACAACAGTCCAAGCAGGGTTTTAGTATCACGCAGCAGTTCGATATCCGGTGGCTCGCCTTCGACAATCACCCGCACGGGGGATGAAGCCGACACTTGCAGTGCTGACTCCATGAGTCTACGCAACGCTTTTAAGTTTGTGCCGGTATGCACTTTTATCAGGCTGTTTGTTTCGCTCTGCAGATAGCCATCAAAGTAACAAGGGATAGTCTCCGGTAACATAGAACGACAGGCCCCCAGCAGCTGCTGCGCATGAGCCTGCTCAGCCTGGATAATCACGCCTGCACAGTGACGGCCCAATTGCTGAATTCTGTCAATATGGCCGGACAAACTTCCCATCGCCGCCAAAACAGGGCACTCAACGAGAAAACGAAAGCCCTCTGCGCACTCCTTCCGCAAGTCAGCCATATCCTCGATCTGTACCCATTCCTGTTCGCGAATCACGACCATGGAAAATTCATTGGCATAATAAGATAGTTGCCAGTCTGCTGGCAGATCATCCGGATAGAAGCTATCCTGCCAGCCAGGATGGTGCCAGCCACGAGCGCCAATCAGCACGTTATCTGTGTTTTCTGTCATACTCTGCCTTGTTATCCGGAATCAATAATCTACCCCTATGAACACTGTCCTGCAATTTAAAAAAATCCGTCCCAAAGACGAACACCGGGGCAAAACGCTGTGCAAAAGCGGCTTTCACAAATGGGCGGTGGTCAATGAAAACCCCTTCGATGTAAAGTCAGGCAAGCTAATCAGCGGCTACCGCTGTCAGCGCTGCGGCAAGATTAAAACCCAGGGGCCAGGCACTAAATAGGCGTTCCAAATGCTCGATCACTTGTGACTTTCCACGTTCGGGGTGAAGCTCTGAGTGTCTCGAAGGGTCGAACCCAGCATGGAAACACTGTAATAGAAGACTTAATTTGCTGATCCTTCGACAGGCTTCCTTCGACAAGCTCAGGACGAACGGTTTTTTATTCGACGGGCTTCCTTCGACA
>CAZQVV010000087.1:0-10954 GCA_964596835.1 uncultured Thiohalophilus sp.
CGACAAGCTTCCTTCGACAAGCTTCCTTCGACAAGCTCAGGACGAACGGTGCTTTGCCAATCACAGTTTAAATCAGCCTGGCCTTTTTATTTCAGCATGCTGCTAGAATTGTCCTTGCTAACTTCACGTTCTTTAAGAGAACGTCCGGTGTTGGTTACAATTCGCGCTGAACCTCGACCATTTCAAAGACTTCGATTTGATCTCCAGGCTTGACATCATTGTAATTCTTCACCCCAATGCCGCATTCCATGCCCTGCTTAACCTCGTTAACATCATCCTTGAAGCGGCGCAGAGATTCAAGCTCACCCTCGTAAATCACCACATTGTCACGCAACACACGGATCGGACTATGGCGTTTGACCACGCCCTCGGTCACCATACAACCCGCAATGGCGCCCAGCTTGGGAGAACGGAAGACATCACGGACTTCGGCCAGGCCGATGATCTCTTCCTTGATTTCCGGCGATAGCATCCCACTCATGGCCGCTTTGACCTCATCGATGAGATCATAGATGACGCTATAATAATGCAGGTCCACGTTTTCTTCGTCGATCAGGCGCCTGGCGACTGCATCTGCACGAACATTGAAGCCAATCACGATGGCGCCCGCAGCCACCGCCAGATTAACGTCAGATTCATTAATCCCGCCGACTCCGCTGGAGACAATTTTCACCTTCACTTCGTCGGTTGACAACTTGTTCAGGGAATCGGCAATCGCTTCGCTCGAACCCCGCACATCGGCTTTGAGCAGGATATTGAGCGTACTCACTTCGCCCTCGGCCATCTGCGAGAACATGTTTTCCAGTTTGGCGGCCTGCTGGCGCGCCAGCTTGATGTCGCGCGACTTGCTGTGACGGAACATGGCCACTTCACGCGCCTTGCGTTCAGATTCCACCACGGTCGCCTCATCGCCCGCCATCGGTGTCCCGGACAATCCCAGAACCTCCACGGGCATCGAAGGACCCACACTGTCCACCAGTTCGCCCTTATCATTGAGCATAGCGCGTACCCGGCCATACTCCAGACCGGCCAGTAAAATATCGCCTTTTTTCAGCGTCCCTTTCTGCACCAGGATGGTAGCCACTGGACCACGCCCCTTGTCCAGACGGGATTCCACGACTGAACCACGAGCGGGGCCATCGGCTATCGCTTTCAGTTCCAGCACTTCGGCCTGCAGGGATATGGCTTCAAGCAGGGCATCCACGCCTTCGCCGGTGTGGGCGGAGACGTGGGCAAACATGGTGTCGCCCCCCCAATCTTCCGGGATCACATCTTCCTGACTCAATTCATTCTTGACTCTGTCCGGATCGGCATTTTCTTTATCAATTTTATTGACTGCGATAATCAACGGTACTTCCGCCGATCTGGCATGCTGGATCGCTTCACGCGTCTGCGGCATCACACCATCGTCCGCCGCTACCACCAAAATCACAATATCAGTGACTTTGGCGCCACGGGCACGCATAGCGGTAAACGCAGCATGGCCGGGCGTATCAAGGAAAGTAATATCGCCAGAATCCGTATGCACATGATAGGCGCCGATATGCTGGGTAATGCCGCCGGACTCACCGGCGGCAACTCGGGATTTCCGAATATAGTCCAGCAATGAGGTCTTGCCATGATCGACATGGCCCATGATGGTGACCACAGGCGCACGGGCGACCCTGTCACCTTCCTGGCTATCTTCAATCAGGGATGACAGTTCATCCTCTACCAGCAACTTGACCTTGTGACCCATGTCCTCGACCACCAGAATCGCGGTGTCCTGATCCAGCACCTGGTTGATCGTCACCATCGAACCCATGTTCATGAGTACCTTGATGACCTCTGCGGCCTTTACCGACATTTTTTGCGCAAGATCGCCCACGCTGATGGTTTCAGGTATCGGAACTTCATGCACGATGGGCGCAGTCGGCCGGGTAAAACCATGTTCGCCGGCGGCGGAAACCGCCGATCTCGCCACTCGTTTTGGCTTTTTCCGGCGACGGCCTGACTTATCAGCCGTAACGTGCAGTTCCTTGCGCCCGTAGCGGGTATCCCGATCAGACTGTTCATGCTTGGCCGACGATTTCTTATGCTTACTGCGGGTATCGGCTGCCGGCGCTGAGGCAGGCTCAGGCTTGCTGGCCGCCGGTTCCGCCTTCTTACCCTCTTCTGTTTTCCTGTCTTCTTCCGCCTTACGTTTTTCTTCTTCGAGCCGACGTACTTTTTCACGCTCGGCATCTTCTTCAATCAAACGTTTTGCTTCAATTTCCTGTTGCCGGCGTTTTTCATCATCCTCACGCTGGCGCTGCTCAGCCAGCAGCTTCTCCTTTTCGAGCTTTGCTCTTTCCGCCGCAACCGTGTCTTCTTCCTGTACATCTTCACGTTTAACGTAGGTGCGTTTCTTACGGACTTCCACCACGACAGACTTGGACTTGCCATGCCCTGCAGACTGTTTCAGTTCACTGGTCGACTTGCGGTTTAAGGTCACCTTGCGCGGTGAAGCGGCCTTTGATTCATTGGCAGAGTTTGACGCATGTTTATCGCGCAAGAAGCCCAGCAATTTCATTTTTTCAGCATCGTTAATATTTGCATTCGCATCGGTAATGCTGACACCAGCTTCTTTTAACTGGATCAGCAATCGGTCTACCGAAATACCCACCACTTCTGCAAATTGTGTGACTGTTACATCAGCCATAAAGTTATTCTCCTGCCCTGGGCCAGCATTATTTACTCTGCTCTTCCGCAAACCATGGTTCACGTGCGGTCATGATCAATTTCGCCGCCAGATCTTCATCAAGCCCCTCGATTTCCAGTAGTTCATCCACTGACTGTTCAGCCAGATCCTCCATGCTGATGATACCGTTGTGCGCCATCTGGTAGGCCAGATCTTTATTCATCCCTGCCATTTTAAGTAGATCGTCAGCCGGTTCCACACTCGTCAAATCTTCTTCACTACTGATAGCGCGCGTCAACAGAATGTCCTTGGCCCGTCCTCGCAGTTCCTCGACGATGGCCTCGTCAAATTCCTCGATCTCCAGCATCTCACTGACGGGGACATAGGCGATTTCATCAATGCTGGTAAACCCCTCCTGCACCAAAATCACCGCCACTTCTTCATCCACGTCCAACATGTCCATAAACATTTTTTGGGATTTCTGTGTTTCCACTTCAGATTTTTCCGCCGCCTCCGCTTCTGACATCACATTCAGGGTCCAGCCGGTCAGCTCACTGGCCAACTTGACGTTCTGACCACCGCGACCAATGGCCAGCGACAGCTGATCTTCTTCCACGGCGATATCCATGCTCTTCTTATCTTCATTCACAATAATGGAGGACACCACGGCCGGCGACATGGCGTTGATAACAAACTGGGCCTCATTTTCATCCCACAGCACGATGTCGATGCGCTCACCCGCCAGTTCATTGGACACGGCTTGCACCCGCGAACCGCGCATACCGACGCAGGCACCGACAGGATCAATCCGGGCTTCATTACTACGCACCGCAATCTTGGCGCGGGAACCCTGATCGCGGGCAGCGCCCAGAATATCAATCAGGTTCTCACCCACTTCGGGAACTTCGATTTTAAACAACTCAATCAAAAACTCCGGCGCAGTACGACTGACAAACAACTGCGGACCGCGAACTTCTTCATTGATTTCCTTCATGTAACCGCGCACCCGGTCACCGGTGCGAATAGCTTCGCGCGGAATCATCTCCTCACGGGGAATAATCGCGTCTGCATTGCCACCCAAATCCAGATAGACGTTGCCCCGTTCCACCCGCTTGACCACGCCCATGACCAGCTCACCAATACGTTCACGATATGCTTCCACCACCTGCTTGCGCTCGGCTTCACGTACTTTCTGCACAATGACCTGTTTTGCCGTCTGTGCTGCAATGCGGCCAAACTTTACCGATTCGATCTCTTCCTCGACGAAATCGCCAACCTGAAGATCCGGATTTTCATACTGTGCCGCACTCAGCGTGGTCTGATGATCAGGCTGATCCATAGCATCGTCCTCCACCACTTCCCAGCGGCGGAAGGTCTTGTATTGACCGGTTTCCTGATCGATATCCACGCGCACATCCACATCATTGGTATAACGCTTTTTGGTTGCCGTTGCCAAAGCAATCTCGATGGCTTCGAAGATTATGCTTTTGTCAACACCCTTTTCGTTGGAAACCGCATCAACAACCAGCAAAATCTCTTTATTCATGATCCAGCCCCTGTTTCAATTTACTCATCTCCGTCGCACCATTTTGTCTGCCACCGTGGTTAATCTACCTAATGGTGATCAATATTGATGCCTGCTCTACGAATTCGTTTGCCGCTGTCCGACACGCCGTTTGGCTCACAGCTCGGAAATCAGATTCGCCTTTTCAACTTCGTCTATCTCCAGTTCTAACGCCTGACTATCATCCAGCGCTATCCGAATATGCCCGTCTTCAACCGCCGCAATCACACCCTTGAACTTGCGCTGGCCATTGACTGGCCGGCGCAGACGCAATTTTACACCCTGACCGGCAAAGCGTTCAAAATGCGCCAGTGTAAACAGCGGCCGATCCAGGCCTGGTGATGACACCTCCAGGTTGTACTTGCCGCGAATAGGATCCTCGACTTCCAGCACCCCACTAATCTGGTGGCTGACTCTGCTGCAGTCATCCAGCGTAATACCCTGTTCTGAATCAATATAGACTCGCAACACGGAGTGCGCGCCCTGAGCAAGATATTCGACCCCGACCAGTTCGAGTCCCAGCGCCTCTACGGCCGAGGCAACCAGTCCGGTCAGCTTCCCTTCCAGCATTTTGACAACCTGTAAATAAAAAGTGGGCTCAAGGCCCACTTCAACTGAAATACAATTTGACGCATACTAACACTTTATTTAATAAGCAACAATCCTTTCATAAGGGACGAGGGACTAGAATCTTCCGCTGCGCGGAAAGCGACAACCCGCTGCCCCCACCCATCGACCGTCAACATGCTGAGATGGGGCGTCGGCAAGCGCAGGACATCGCGGATCTCTTCGACCGTGTCTGCGCCGCCCTTTTGTTCATCTTCTTTATCCGATTTTTTTACTCAGGGTTTTGTTAATGACATGAGCTACCGCCATAAAACCAAAACTGGCGGTCACACAGGATGAGGCGCCATACCCCAGATGACAGTCCAGCGACAGGCCATGGACTCCCGGCTTTTCATGGCTGACGCGGCCATCCTCTTTAGGATAGACGGGTTGCTGGGTGGAATAAACACAATCCACTCCGAAACGGCGTTTCGGATTCCGGCTGAAACCATAGTCACTGCGCAGGCGGGCGCGGACTTTTGCCGCCAGCGCATCATTCCAGGTCCGGCTGAGATCATCGATCCGGATCATCGTCGCATCGGTCAGTCCCCCCGCCCCACCAGTGGTCATAACCGGAATTTTGTTGCGCCGACAATAATAAATCAACGCCGCCTTGAATTTTATGCTGTCAATCGCATCCAGCACATAGTCATAGCCCCGGGAAAGAATTTCCACATGATTGTCCATGGTCAGAAAATCATCAATTAAATCGACCTGGCAGTCCGGGTTAATCTGCCACACCCGTTCTTTCATTACCGCAATTTTTTTTTGGCCCAGCGTCTCGCTGAGGCTGTGCAACTGGCGGTTGATATTCGTCGCCGCAATATCATCGTAGTCCACCAAAGTTAGATGACCGATCCCGGAACGGGCAAAGGCCTCGACCACCCAGGAACCCACGCCACCGATGCCGATGACGCAAAAGTGCCACTGTGGCAACAAAGCAAAGGCCGCATCCCCATAAAGCCGGCGCAAACCGCCAAAACGTTGCTGGTATTCCCGATCAGACAACTCCCAAGACCTCGAACGCATTGCCGGTTGTACGCTCAGCGATAAGCTGCGGTTCTTCGTCACGCAGTTCTGCCAGCACATTCAGGCAGTCGATAATATATTCAGGGCTGTTGCGCTCGCCTCTGTGTGCGGCCACCGTCATGTCCGGTGCATCAGTTTCCAGTACGATGGACTCCAGCGGCAGTACGCGCGCCAGTTCACGAATTTTGCGAGAACGTTCATAGGTCAGCATGCCGCCAAAACCAAGTTTAAAGCCCAGATCGATAAACTGCTGCGCCTGTTGCAAGCTGCCATTGAAGGCGTGGGCAAAACCCCCGACAACAGGGTGCTTGCGCAACAGCGACAGAACCTGATCATGGGCCTTGCGGATATGCAACACCACCGGCAGATTTACGCCACGCGCGATATCCAATTGTGTACTAAAAAAATACATCTGCCGGTCTTTGTCCAGACTGTCGATGAAAAAATCCAGACCGATTTCACCCATTGCGACAGGTTGGTATTGGGCGAGATACTGTTCCAGTTGCTTAAGATCCTGCCGCTCATGCTGTTCAATAAAAATAGGGTGCAGCCCCAACGCCGGGTACAACCCCTTTTCTTGCCGACATAAATCCAGCAGGCCATCCCAGCCTGTTCGGGCAACGGCTGGCACAAGCATATAACCGATGCCTTTTTCCCGGCAGCTCTCCAGCACCCCATTACGATCAGAATCAAACGCCCTATCATTCAGATGACAATGAGTATCGAAAACCGATATATTCAGGTTTGACATATTCAGTCTGAAATCCGCAATTGGACCTGTTCCGATAATTCACCCGTGAGGACTTCAAAAACAGTTATCAATAACTGTTCCTGAACAAGCACCCGCAGAGCGGGTGGTATGATGAAAGCCCCTGGAAGGGGCTATAGGTTAACGTTAAACTCTTGCCCATCTCATTTGCTCCTGGCATTTCTCTCCTCGTTCCTGGCACTTTACTTTATGTAGCCCTTGTAGGGTGGGCACGGGTTTTGTGCCCACAGGCCCTTCCGTCGTCCACGCAGAGAAATTCAAGGCTTCAGACATTATTAATAGCAAAAACGTAACTATTCAGCATAATTGTCAGGGAACCTCGTATGTAGGTTGGCGCTGAGCAACGCGAAGCACCACAGGCACTTCCTTCGGTCGCCCAACAGGCGTGGCTTAAGTAACTTAAGCTGGACAAATGGTTGACGACCTCGCCCCAGTATGCTGAATAGTTACGCAAAAACAAACTAACGCGTGGGCGACCAAAGGAAGTGCCTGTGGTACATAAAATCCGTGCCCACTCTACCCTATCTGAGCCATGATCTTGATAGCGAAGCCCAACAATTCACTCAATGATAGGCCAGGCCTGTTGGGCTTTGCCATCAAGATCATGGCTCAGCGCCAACCTACATATAATGGCTTCCGGCAAGGGTGCTGAATACAAATATTTTTTAGCCCAACCCGCGGGCAAGATCGGTCTTGATATCTTTGATATCCTCCAATCCGACGGAAATACGGATCAGGCCATCGGTAATGCCGACCTGCGCCCGTTCTTCATCCGTCAGGCGGCCATGAGTAGTGGTCGCCGGGTGGGTGATAGTGGACTTGGCGTCGCCCAGATTGGCGGTAATGGACAACAGGCGGGTGGCGTCGATCACCTTCCAGGCAGCGTGTTTGCCACCTTTGACTTCAAAGGACAGGACACCGCCAAAGTCACTTTGCTGGGAACAGGCCAGCTCATGTTGTGGGTGACTTTCCAACCCTGGATAATGTACCGCTGCAACATTTTCATGTTGCTGTAGAAATTGCGCCAGCGCCAGGGCGCTCTGGCTATGTGCGCGCATGCGCAGGCTCAGGGTTTCCAGGCCTTTCAGAAACACCCAGGCATTGAACGGACTCATACTCGGCCCGGCAGTGCGCAGAAAGCCAAACACCTTTTCACCCACCCGTTCCTGGTTACCCACCACCGCACCACCGATGCAACGTCCCTGACCGTCGATATACTTTGTCGCCGAATGAACCACGATATCAGCCCCCAGCTTCAGCGGCTGTTGCAAGGCGGGGGTGCAGAGACAGTTATCCACCACCAGTAAGCAATCATGTTCATGCGCCAGCGCCGCCAGCGCGGCAATATCCGCTACCTCGGTCAACGGATTGGAGGGCGTCTCCAGAAACAATATACGCGTATTGGCCGTGATCGCCTTGCGCCAGGCCCCCAAATCGGTCAGCGGCACATAATTGGTTTGCACCCCGAAAGGCGCCATGAACTTGTTGAAGAACACTACAGTAGTGCCGAAGATGGCATTGGATGAAACGATATGATCACCACTCTGTAACAGCCCCATGCAGGTGCTCAGGATCGCCGCCATGCCTGAGGCCGTCGCCACACAACACTCACCGCCTTCCATCGCCGCCAGACGTTGCTCAAAGATACGTACCGTCGGATTGGTAAAACGTGAATAGATATTGCCCGGCTCGTCACCATTGAAGCGGGCCGCCGCCTGGGCCGCGCTATCGAAAACATAACTTGAGGTGGGAAAGATAGGTTCGGCATGTTCATGTTCGGCTGTGCGTTGCTGACCCGCCCGGACGGCCAGGGTGGCCACGGCCCAGTCGTTCAGTGGTTCATCATGCATGGTGTTTGCTCCGCTATTCAAGATTCTCAGTAACTATTAGCCCATTCTGTCATGAACACGCCTGTCAGGCCACGTCCCTTTCTAGAAAATACGGATTTTTGCCTTGAAAAAGCAGTGTCAATGCCTGAGTTGCCGTCATGCCCTGCTTGCGACCAGTCGACCGGTAGCTGCGAACCCGACAGAAGATCTTGGCCCCTTCCATAAGAGCGGAAACAACCGGATATCTTCTGCTGTGCCTTGTCAATATCTTCTATCTTCAACGCCCCGCATCCCTATGATCTTGAATGAGGTCACTATCGCACGGGTTTTCAGAACGACATTTTGACCCCTGTAAACAAATCTGAGGCGTTTAAAAAAAATGATTCGGATCCGCCCTAACAGTACCCACAAAAAATCTGTAGCATGCTTCTTACGACGCATGTAAAGGGCTATAATAGTAGGGAGGTTGCCGTCACCAAAACAGAAGAAATTATCGCAAAACCTTGTCAAGCACTTTCTTTGGTTTTTTGCTGAGTAGTTACAAAATTAAATGGGGTCTCATCAAAAAGGATAACTTGTTGATATTATTTTAAATAAGTGTGCAACACGGAGTATAGATAGCGGTGATCATCGCATTGTCAGTGTCCGCCAACCGTATGTGCGGCCAATAATTCGAGGCAAGCTGAATAAGCCGGTAGAGTTTGGCGCCAAGCTGAGTGTCAGTTTAAGTAGCGAAAGGATTGCCTGCGCCGATCATTTACGCTGGGACGCGTTCCATGAAGGTCATGATGAGGAAACTCTATTTAGTCAGCCCATCTGGACATGAAATAACGGGCAATTTTATTAATGCCTACCTGCAATATGAACAGGATATCTTCACTCACTGGACCGCCTACGGACGAGTGGAAAATGCATGGGGAGAAAATGATGACCCCTATCTTACTTTATTCCCTGGTTTCATAAACCAGCAAGTTGTCACGGGCTTACGCTATGATTTTACCAAAAATCAGGCAGTAAATCTGGAATACAGCGATGCAAGAAAAGTTAGCAATAAATTTAGTAGCCTTACCCTGCAATGGAGCACCATATTTCCATGAGCAGATTAAAATTGAGCATCTATACTTCGATTCTAATTGTTTTTCTTGCAACCACCAGGGTGATTGCGACTGATCGGGTAAAAACTCTGGTTATTGTCAGTAATACCGACGTACCCATCAAAAAGCTATCTATAGGCGATATACGAAAACTCTATCTTGGCTATCCCATCAAACTTGATGGCCAGGAGATACATCCCATTATCAACCGTTCAGACCCGTTGCTCTATGTTGTATTCTTACAGAAAATTGTTTTTCTATCAGCGCGCTCATATCAGCGCCGCCTGAAAACAGAGATGTTCCGCTCGGGAAAACGTGAAATTCCAGAAATTGACGACAAGCATGAGCTGCAGAAGCGCATAAAAGAAATTAAAAATACTATTTCATTTATGTGGCTCGAAACGATGCAAAATAAAACCCTGGATAATACCCGAAAAATATGGTCTGGAACCCTCTCACGATGAAATTCATGAATCAATTTAGTTTTCGCCTGAATATAAGCATACTATTCGTTTATTTCTTAACAACTTTGCTTGTTTTTAGTTTAACCCTTAAAACAGTCAGTCGAAGTATTAAATCAGGGTTTATTGATCAAGCGCGCACCACCTCCAGCTTGCTTGCCAACCAGATTGGAAACGCCAATGTTCGCGGGCGGCCCGATCAACTTAAAGTCTTGTTTGAGGATTTATTAGTTGCCGGGAACGTAACTTATGCCGCAGTCACCGACGAAAGCAACAAAATTATTTACACAACCAATCCCGAGAACGATAAACATTTCAAGGAGGATTTTGTTTTTGATAACAGCAAGGATAATACTTATTACATCGCTGTTCCTTTCTTCAGTAGAACAGGTGATCCTGCCGGAACACTCAAGCTGGGTTTTTGCGAAGAATTAATTCATGACGATCTTCACCAAATCAACAAGCAGATACTCATCATCACACTCAGTTATATTGTAATTGTTGCGCTGGTGATTATTTTAGTCTCTTCACGCTTGACCCGCCCCTTAAACAATTTGCGGCTCTTGGCAAAAGAGGTCGTAAACAATCATGATAAAAGCATATACACCAGCTCAAAAATTCAGGAAATCGCTGATCTTGCAGAAAACCTTGAAGAAATGCGCACGCAACTGGTTGCACGTCAAAAAACTCTGGCTGACAGAGAATATTATACGTCGACGATAATAAACAATATGGCTGACGCCATGTTAACTTTTAATGAGCATGGATATATCCAGGATACTAATACTGTCGTCAAAGATTTATTTGGTTACCCACAAACCAAACTAGGCACCATGATGATTACTGATCTGATTGAGCAACCACTAAGCGTTCTCCGTCAGGGGATTATTTCTGAAGACGGGGGAAATAGCACACCTATACAGGAAGCGACTGCATTAAAAAT
>CAZQVV010000088.1:0-10881 GCA_964596835.1 uncultured Thiohalophilus sp.
CCTGTTGGGCTTCGCGTTGCTCAGCGCCAACCTACATTATTAGCCATTTTCTCAAACAACTTAAGCTGGGCAAGGGTTGGCGACCCCGCTCCGGTGAGCTGAATAGTTACCATCGATGTTAGATATGCACTTAAAGCATACTGAATTACCCTGTAGGTTGGGCTGAGTAAAACGAAGCCCAACTTTTATTCTGCCCATAAAAAAAGGCCTCGCCCATTCGCGGGGAGGCCTTTTTAAATCTGCCTGTAAACTCTTATTTGTTAGCGATGTCTTCCAGTTTTTTGGCGCGGATAACCTGACCGTTGAGACCGGAGTCCTGCATATTTTTGCCATAAGCCACACTCATCAGCTGGCTGTAATACACGACCGGCATATTAAACCTGGTTTTGTATTTGGCATTGATCTCATTCTGATAGACTTCTACGTTCATCTGGCAGACCGGGCAGGGGGTCACAATCATTTCTGCACCGCCATCATACGCTGATTCGATAATGTCCTTGATCAGCGCCTGACTCTTTTCTGGCTCGGAGAATATCAATGCACCCCCGCAGCAGGATGCTTTTTTGTCGTAGTTCTCAACCGGCTCGGCGCCCATGGTTTCAATCAGCTTGTCCAGGTATTTCGGATTTTCAAACGATTCACCTTCAATACCAAAGGGACGATTGGTCTGACAGCCGACATACCCGGCGATCTTGATCCCCTCCAGCGGTTTTTTTACTTGCTGGGCCAGACCGTCATAGCCGAAGTCTTCAATCAGCACCTCGACCATGTGCCTGACATTCTGTTTGGCTTCCACCTTGAGACCAGCGGCGGCCAGCGCCTCATTGGTTTCTTTCATCAGGCTGTCGCTGTCCAGCAGACGTTCCTTGGTTTCGCGTGTCGCCAGCCAGCAGGCGGCGCAGGTTGCCACCACATCCAGACCAGGGTTAGCTTGTTCAGACAGGGCCAGGTTACGTGCCGACAGCGCCAGACGTGGCAACTCGCCACCCCCCGCATAACCGATAGAGGCGGAACAGCAGTTCCAGTCTGGAATATCGTTCAGCTTGATATCCAGTACGTCGCACATGGCATCCACGGACACCTGGTAATTGGAAGCCGACGCGCCTTTCTGTGAAGAACAGCCGGGGTAAAAGGAATATTCTTTTATCGCCATCTCGTTTACTCCTAACCTTTAAATTCTTCGGCTTTTGCCAGTTCGATTTCACGCGCCTTTTTCAAAATGGCATGTAGGCCACTGGTATCCTTGATGCCATGCCCACCAAGGATTTCCATCGGGCTCATGCGCCTGGTCTTGATCATATTCAAACCCAGTTTCTGATGAGCCATCGCCACCTTGATGCCCTCGATGAAACCATTCATAAAATACAGCGCCAGCCCTAATTTAAGTTCATTGACCCGGCCTTTTTTGGTCAGGTTGTCCCAGAACTTGTTCGCAAACTTGCGCGTCGGCTGTTCTTTCGGCGCCAGCCCCAAACGATCAGCATAATGTGCCAGACCGTGCATAATGTGGGTAATAGGCAATTCACGCGGGCAGCGGGCAATACAGTTGTAGCAGGACGTACACATCCACATGGACGTAGAGGTCAGGACTTCTTCACGCTTGCCAGCGCGGATCATCATGAAAATTTCCTGCGGCGGGTGTTCCCAGTACGGTCCCAGCGGACAGGAACCGGCACATACGCCACACTGCATGCACATGTTGACCCAGTCGCCTTCTTCCACATTAGCCCGAACTTCGTTCAGAAAATCGTTGCGGTATTTTTCAACCATGCTTTGATTTAGGTTGCTCATATGCCTGCTCCTAGAACTTGAATGGACTCATGCCGATTTTCTCAATCGTGGCCGCCATCTCATTGATGATTTGAGGCGCACGTTCGATATCGGTAATCGCCACTTCATGGGTGGTGACACGTTCGGGTTCCAGACTTAACGATTGCAGGGTGTCATCTACCTTGCTCATACGTATATTAGCCAGTTCAGAACCTTTAACAAAGTGACACTGGTAATTCTCACCCTTCTTGCAACCCATCAGTACCGCGCCGTCATACCCACTATTCAGCGCATCCGTAATCCAGATGAGGTTGACCGAACCCAGGCAGCGAACCGGCACCACACGCACAAAGGCACTGTATTCGACACGATTCATGGCCGCCATGTCCAGTGCAGGATAGGCATCGTTTTCACAGGCTAAGGCAAGAATACGGGGCTTCTCGTCAAACTCATCCGGCATATCGATGTTCTTGATCTGATGACCAACGGAGTCCACCGAGTAGTTTTCGAAGGAAATCACGCGTACCGGGCAGGCACCCATGCAGGTACCGCAACGGCGGCAGCGCGCTTCGTTGAATACAGGGAAGCGTTTTTCATCTTCATCAATCGCACCGAAGGGGCATTCCACCGTACAGCGTTTGCACTGGGTACAACCTTCACGACGGAACTGCGGATAGCTCAGATCACCCGCGCGTGGGTGCGCGGCACGACCCTTACCAGCATTTTCAATCGCCTGAATCGCCTTCATGGCGGCACCGACGGCATCTTCCATCGCCTGCTGCATGTCCATCGGACGACGAACCGGCCCGGCGGTATAAATACCGGTACGGCGGGTTTCATACGGGAAACAGATGAAATGGGAATCATTGAAGCCCATGGTCAGCTGCGGAATATCCTTGCCCTGACGATAATCCAGGTTAAGTACGGAAGCAGGATTGGTTTTCCATTCACCCGGTTCATCCTGAGCGACTTCATCAATATTGATACCTGCGTTTGAAACCTGTCCAGTCGCCAGTACGACTAAATCGACTTTCTCGCTGGTATCTTCATTGAGAATTAAATCCTTGAACTTCACTTCCAGCTCGCTGCCGCCGGTGGCCACTTCCGTGACACAGCCCTTGGTAAAGGTCACGCCCTTGCGCTGACCGTTGCGATAGAAATCTTCGCCACCGGCACCCGGCATACGCAGATCGGTATAAATTACATTGGTATCAATCGCTGGATTTTGGTCCTTGAAGTACATCGCCTGTTTGACCGAAGTCGAACAGCAGTGACCGGAACAGTAATTCAGGTGCCCTTCTTTATCACTGCGCTGGCCCGCACACTGAACGAAAGCCACGCTTTTGACTTCTTTGCCCTCTTTGGTCTTGATCGGGCTGCCATCGGCTTCCAGCGCCATGGCATCCAGTTCAGCCTGGGTCACAACATTGTCAGACTTGCCGTAACCTAATTCAGGTAACTGGTTGGCATCATATTCACTGTAACCGGAAGCCTGAACAATCGCGCCGAAGTTATCCGTGGTAGTCGAACCGCTTTCGGTCGTGATGTCAGCAGAAAACCGTCCGGGCGCACCGGAGGTTTTGGTCAGAGAGGAATTCAGATGCACCGTAATCTTATCGCTGTCTTCGATATATTTGATCAGGTCCGCCACACCGGTATCTTCCGGATCGGCATAGGGCGATTTTTGTGGAATACGCTTCCAGGATTTCGCCGCCGCACCGCCCAGAACTCCACTTCTCTCAACGATGGTCGCGGGATAACCGGCCTTAGCCAGTTCTACCGCTGCGGTCATGCCGGTGACGCCGCCACCGACTACCAGAACATGACGGTTATAGGAAGTTTCTTCATTAGCCTTCGGTGGCTGAACAAACTTGGCCTCGAATACCGCCATACGTACATAATCGTCCGCCATATCCTGCGTGGTTTCGCGCGCCTCGTCCGTATCGGGACGCACCCAGATCACCCCTTCGCGGATATTGCCGCGTGTGATCGCCACATTTTCAAAGTTGAAGGCGTCCACTTTGGCGCGGCGTGAACAGGCGCAAATCGCCACCCGGTTGACGCCTTCGTTGTCGATGTCATCCTGAATCATCTTGATGCCTTCGGCATTACACAGGAATTCATGTTCTTTTGCGATCGCCGCTTTGGCGTCGCGTGTTGCCACCTGTGCCATTTGCGCGGTATCAACCCGATCTCCAATGCCGCAACCCTGACAGATATAGGCACCTATTTTCATTTCATTAGCCACTGCTTAACCCTCCGTACCGGCGACGCGATTGACCACCTGGATAGCACGCAGGGCGCTGGCGGTGGCGCTTTGAACTGCGCGGTTGACATCCAGCGCATCGGCTGAACAACCAGCTGCAAAAATCCCGCCGTTGGATTCATCCTGTTCGATGAAACCGTGTTCGTTAACCACTACGTTTATGGGAAAGTCGCCTGCAGGCACGCTGGGCTGCATGCCCACGGCCAGGACGACTAGATCATGCGCATTGGCATAGCGATCATAACCTTCTGTATTGACGCCATGTAGAATCGGATTTTTTGTTTCCTTATCTTCAACGATGCTGGCCACCTTGGACTTGATAAAGGTCACGGTCTCATCCGCCTTGACGCTCTGGAAGAAATTATCAATCCGGTCAATCGCGCGGATGTCGATATAGTAAATCGTGGACTTGCCATCGTCGCCGTAACGCTCACGTACATAGGTAGTCTGTTTTAGCGACGCCATGCAACAAATGCGCGAACAGTGCTTGAGATGGTTGCGATCACGCGAACCGGCGCACTGAATGAAAGCAATATTTTTTGCCTCTTTAGCATCAGACGGACGCAGCAGTTTGCCGCCGGTCGGACCATGCGGATCCATCAGACGTTCAAACTCCACGCTGGTGATGACGTTGTCAAAACGATCATAGCCATAGGGCTGAATCTTGTTGGCGTCATAAGGCTGCCAGCCGGTGGCCCAGATAATCGCGCCAACCGTGATGGTGGTGGATTCTTCCTGCATCTCCAGATCAACCGCACCGTATTTACAGGCTTCCTTCACACGGGTCGCATCCGGCGTACCAATAATGCGCGGGTCCAGAACATACTGCTGAGGGTAGCTCATGCGACTGGGCAGGTAAGCACCCTTACGCTTGCCCAGACCGTAATTCATTTCGTCATCAAACTCAGCCTCCACCACATTGGCACAGTCGCCACAGGCGGTGCAATGGCTGTTGACGTAACGTGGCCGGGTTTTCAGGGTAACGGAATAATTCCCTTCTTCACCAGATACCTCGGCGACTTCCGTCATCGTCATCAAACGAACATTCGGGTTCATCTTCAGGCGGCGCTGGTTAATTTCCTGGCCACAGGTGGGGTGACAGAGTTTGGGGAAGTACTTGTAAAGTTTACTTACCCGCCCGCCGACACTCGGATCTTTTTCCACAAGGATGACCTGTTTACCATATTCCGCAGCCTCAAGCGCTGCTGTCATCCCGCTGATACCCCCGCCTACGACGAGGATTGTTTCATTGGTAGCGATAATATCCGCCATCGACTCTACTCCTCTCGGATGTCGATTATTGAAGTTTAAGGAGATGAACAGACCTGCTATTCCTTCCCCTTCGCCCGCACAGAAACTCTGTCTTAAAGACAGAAGCCCTTGACTATCTGCATAAAAACACTATTTTGTAAATCTCACCCCGACATGTCCAGTGTAACAAATGACCTGCCAGGACAATAAATAGCGGTGGGCTACAGTGAACTATTAATAGAAGAAACTCAATTCATATTTATCTTGCTCTGTATAAATGGAATTTATTTTTGTCATCAATAACCCTTTTTCCTACTCAAGTTTTCATCCTGTGTTGTCAGCTATATTGATGGGTTTCTCTCCCGCCCAACCCATCGAGCGGGGCGGGTAACATGGGCGCGTGAAGTCCAGGAGGGAACCCTGGCCAACCTAATATATAAGCATTTTATTATCATCCTAATAATCCTGATTAGCCAACCGGGGAATTTAACTCGTATAATGCCAGCCCTTCCATTATCCAAAATCCCCGAATAATCCGGGTTATAAAAATTATAGGGTTCGCACAATGTCTATACAACAAACGGCTACTGTAGCCAGTGACGGTCGGATCGAAGTAAAAAATACCACCTGTTATATGTGCGCCTGCCGCTGCGGTATTCGCGTGACTCTGCGTGACGGCGAGATACGCTATATTCAGGGCAACCCCGATCACCCGCTGAACAAAGGTGTGATCTGCGCCAAGGGTGCCTCCGGAATCATGAAACAGTATTCCCCTGCGCGCCTGAGCAAACCTCTGCGCCGTAAAGCCGGTGCCGACCGGGGTGATGCACAATTTGAAGAAATTTCCTGGGATGAGGCTTTCCAGATCATGAGTGAGCGGCTGGCGCACATCCGCAAAACCGATCCCAAAAAATTCGCGCTGTTTACAGGCCGCGATCAGATGCAGGCACTGACGGGCCTGTTTGCCAAACAGTTCGGCACCCCCAATTACGCCGCCCACGGCGGTTTCTGCTCGGTTAACATGGCCACGGGCATGATCTACACCATCGGGGGTTCATTCTGGGAATTCGGCGGCCCGGATCTGGAGCGCGCCAAGCTGTTCATTATGATCGGCACCGCCGAGGATCACCATTCCAACCCGATGAAGGTGGCCCTGTCCCAGTTCAAACGCAACGGTGGCCGTTTTGTTTCCATCAATCCGGTACGCACCGGCTACTCGGCCATCGCCGATGAATGGGTGCCGATCAAGCCCGGCACCGACAACGCTCTGTTTCTCGCCATTATTCGTGAGCTTATCGCTCAGGGTCTGTACGACCGCGACTTTCTGGTGCAATACACCAATGCCGCCGAACTGATCAATCTGGATGAAGCCAGTAATGACTTCGGCATGTTCGTGCGCATCAAGGAAATGGAAGTCGAGGAAGGCTGTTACGATCCCCAGAACAAACTCTGGTGGGACAGGAATAGTGACACCCCGGTCAACACCCTGACCGAAAAGGCCGATCCTTATTTGCTGGGTGAATTCAAGCTGGAAGACGGCACCCCGGTCAAACCCTCGTTCCAGTTGCTCAAAGAGCGGGTGGAAAAATACACCCCTGAATGGGCTGCCACCATTACCGGCATCCCCAGTAAAACCATCAAGCGACTGGCCTATGAAATGGGCATCACCGCCCGCGATGAAAAAATCGAGCTGCCTATTGCCTGGACCGACGTCTGGGGCAACGAGCATGACACCGTAACCGGCAACCCGGTCGCCTTCCACGCCATGCGCGGCCTGGCCGCGCACTCCAACGGATTCCAGACCATTCGCGCCATGTCGATTCTGATGACTCTGCTTGGGACGATTGATCGTCCCGGCGGCTTCCGCCACAAAGCACCGTTTCCGCGGCCGATTCCGCCCTGCGCCAAACCCCCGAAAGGCCCGGATGATGTCCAGCCCAACACGCCACTCAACGGCATGCCGCTGGGCTGGCCGGCGGATCCGAATGATCTGTTCGTCGATGAAAACAACCAGCCTGTGCGCATCGACAAGGCCTTCTCCTGGGAGTATCCCCTGTCCGCCCACGGCCTGATGCATAACGTGATTACCAACGCCCATCGCGGTGATCCCTATTTCATCGATACGCTGATGATCTTTATGTCGAACATGGCCTGGAACTCCACCATGAACACCGATGAAGTTCGTCACATGCTCAACGACAAAAACGAGGATGGCGAATACAAGATCCCGTTTATTATCGTCTCCGACGCCTTTCAGTCGGAAATGGTGGCCTTCGCCGATCTGGTGTTGCCCGATACAACCTACCTTGAACGCCATGACGTCATGTCCATGCTGGACCGGCCTATTTCCGAATTCGATGGCCCGGTCGATTCCGTCCGCGTGCCGGTTGTACCGCCCATGGGTGAATGCAAACCTTTCCAGGAAGTCCTGATTGAACTGGCTACGCGGCTGAAACTGCCCGCCTTTATGAATAACAAAGGCAAGCGAAAATACCGTGACTATCCGGATTTTATCACTAACTTTGAAACCGAACCCGGTTCCGGCATCGGCTTCCTCGCGGGCTGGCGCGGCAAGGGTGGCGAAAAATTCATGATGGGCGAACCCAATCCTAACCAATGGGAAATGTATGAAAAGAACAACTGCGTAT
The DNA here is from genome assembly GCA_964596835.1 of uncultured Thiohalophilus sp. Classification (GTDB taxonomy): domain Bacteria; phylum Pseudomonadota; class Gammaproteobacteria; order UBA6429; family Thiohalophilaceae; genus JAADGZ01. The sequence continues at coordinate 7,936 of CAZQVV010000088.1, forward strand.
TTCATTATGAATTACCCAAGTCCTACCAGTACATGCGTAACTGGAACCGCGGCTATTTGAAATGGGCACAGGCACATCGTCTGACCCGTTATGAAGAGCCGATCAACATTCATATTTATTCGGAAGTGCTGCAAAAATTCCGCCTCGCCGCACAGGGTAAGCGCGCGGGCAAACAACCACCGGAACATTTGAGAAAACGCATTGAAACCCATTTTGATCCGCTGCCGTTTTATTCCGAAACCCTGGAAGGCCAGCTCACCGACACGCATAAATATCCACTCAACGCGCTGACCCAGCGGCCTATGGCGATGTACCATTCATGGGATTCACAAAATGCCTGGCTGCGCCAGATCCATACCTATAACTATCTCTATCTGCATCCCTCGCTGGGCCAGAAACACGGCTTTGGCGATGGCGACTGGATCTGGGTGGAATCCATGCATGGCAAGGTTCGCTGTGTGTGCCGCTTCAGCCAGGCGGTCGAACCCGGCACCGTCTGGACCTGGAATGCCATCGGCAAGGCCAGCGGCGCCTGGGGGCTGGACAAAGATGCCAACGAATCGCGTCAGGGCTTTTTGCTCAATCACCTGATTGCAGAAGAACTACCCGCCAATGAAGACGGCGATCACCTGTCGAACTCCGATCCGATCTCGGGACAGGCCGGCTGGTATGACGTGCGTGTGCGCGTCTACAAGGCCGGTGACGAGGAGGAAAAAGTCAGCTCGCCGCAATTTGATCCCATGCCCGCCGTACCCGGCACCGGCATTCGACGTAAATGGCAGGCTTATTTTGCGGGTAAATTTACCCGGGGCAAATGAAATCTCTGTGTAAATAACGCAGAGAACGCAAAGGCGCAGAGACGCGGAGAAAAATCATAAAAAAATCTTTGCGACTCTGCGCCTTTGCGTTCTCCGCGTTTATTGACGGAAACAATAAAATTGAATGATTTCATACATGATACATGCAATGAATTGACTGGAAATATTTATGACACAACTGGCATTAGTCATCGATCTTAATGTTTGCGTCGGCTGTCACGCCTGCGTGACGTCCTGTAAAGAGTGGAATACCTCTGGCGCGGCCGGAACCCTGTGTGATGACAACCCTTACGGCCAGGATCCGACCGGGACATTTTTCAACCGCGTACAAACTTATGAGATTGGCGAATTTCCCTATACCGAAACCGTCCACTTTCCGAAGAGCTGCCTGCACTGCGAGGATCCGCCCTGCGTGCCGGTGTGTCCCACCGGTGCCAGTTATAAACGTGAGAGTGACGGCATCGTGCTGGTGGACTATGAGAAGTGCATCGGCTGCCGGTATTGTTCCTGGGCCTGCCCGTATGGTGCTCGCGAGATCGACGAGCACGAAAAGGTGATGAAAAAATGCACCCTCTGTGTGGATCGTATTTACGATGAGTCCCTACCTGAATCGGAACGCAAACCCGCCTGCGTCATGGCCTGCCCTACCAGCGCACGTTTGTTCGGTGACGTACACGACCCGCAATCGGAGGTTTCCATCGCCATCCGCGAAGAAGGCGGTTATACGCTAATGCCCGAATGGGGCACCCGGCCCTCGAACCATTACTTGCCGCGACGCAAGACACGCAAGCATATTCATAAAGATGAACTGGTGCGGGCGGATAATCCGCTGAAGAAAGAACAACGAGATCATGCAGAACCTGTCGATGCCCCGACATTAGATGATTCTACTTCGTGGTAATAGATATAGTTTTTAATTAACGCAGAGGACGCGAAGGCGCAGAGACGCAAAGATTATTAATATAAAGAACATCTAATTTTGTCACTCTTGCTTTCCCAAGAATGACCTGTTCAGACGTTCCATAATTTATTCTCTGCGACTTTGCGTTCTCTGCGTTAGAAATATAAATTTAGTTTAAGAGGCATATTATGCATCCTGCATTTTCAGTTATTTTCCTAACCACGCTGATCGGCGTGGGTCAGGGTTTGTTTCTGGCTATTTTTACCGGTCAGAGTTATTCCGCGGTTGAGCTTTTGCCGGGCGAGGACAGTATCCAGTTTTACGCCCTGGGTTCAATGATTGCACTGGCGTTCCTGTTTGCCGGGCTGATCGCATCACTGTTTCATCTGGGCCGTCCGGAGCGCGCATGGCGCGCCGCTACCAGGTGGCGCACATCCTGGCTCGCGCGCGAGGTCATCGTCCTGCCCATTCTCATGTTTCTGGTTTGTCTCTACAGCCTGATGCATTACTTTGGCTGGGATACCATGCTCTTTACCAGCAAGACGGGCGCCCACCTGCAACTGACTCTGATCGTCGGCGGGCTGGGTGTCATTGCCACCTTTGCCCTGTTTCTCTGCACCGGCATGATTTACGCCGCTATCAAATTCCTGCAGGAATGGTCCAGCCCGCTCACCGTGATCAACTACCTGCTCCTGGGCACCGCCTCGGGATTTGTCCTGGTTACCGCGTTTTCTTTCTATAGCGCGCCGGGGCTGGTAACGTTCTACGGCATTTGGGCCACCATTATCACGCTTGCCGCCCTGCTCACTCGTAGCACGGCCCTGCTGCGCAACGCCCGGATTAAATACAAATCCAGCATGCAGACGGCTATCGGCGTGCGTCATAACCAAATCCGGCAAAAATCCATGGGCTTCATGGGCGGCTCGGTGAATACCCGTGACTTTTTCCACCATCAACCCCAACTGTTCATGAAATCTATTAAATGGATTTTCATGTTGCTAACTTTTTTCCTGCCGCTGCTGTTTCTCTGGTTCGGTATCGAACAGCTCAACGGCGCTGTGCTGATTATGGCCTTTCTGGTTCAATACACCGGCCTGATTGCCGAACGCTGGTTTTTCTTCGCCCAGGCCAATCATCCGCAAAATCTTTATTACCAAAGTACATAAATTTTATGTTTTTCTTAATACGGCAACTAAAATAAGAGACCCGGCAGAACTCCCATGTTGT
>CAZQVV010000089.1:0-10770 GCA_964596835.1 uncultured Thiohalophilus sp.
GGGTAGGATGGGTAGAGCGAGAAGCGAAACCCATCAACATATCCTCAGGAGTAACTTGTTTTACTAAATAGTTACAAAAAATTTATCCTAATAGGACATGGAGTATGCGGGCTGGGAAACGCAAAGCGTTACAGGCGCTTCCTTCGATCCCACAATTAATTACCCCGGATTGTTGGGCTTTATAAATCTCATTCAGCCCAAGCTACATTTGAGGTGAAATAAATTTCATTCAGAAAACCATAACCTGGTCGCTGTCCTTGACCCAGGCGGCCAACGCCTTCATGGAACCCCGTTCGATACCCTCGATCATGCTCGCCTCATCAATGGCACAACCATCCAGCGCCATACCATAGGCCCGTACCTCAAGGCCATATTCGACAAGCTCAGGACGAACGGTTTTTACTGAACAGGAATTCGGAACACTTATTTAGTCAGTCGGGTATCCCTGTTCGTTCCAGTCTGTCATACCCATCTTCGCTACATGCACATCGGTAAAGCCTTTTTGCGCCAGTATCTGCGCGGCTTTCGCTGATTTGCGATTAGTGCGGCAGATGGTGACAATGGTTCTTTCCAGATAATCATCCAGTTCATGAATGCGCGTTTCCAGTTCTTCCAGTGGCAGCAACCTGGAACCGGCGATATGTCCCTGATCGCCCGTATAGTCTTCCGGTGTACGCACATCCAGTACCAAAACATCCTCGTCAGCATCCAGTTTATTTTTAAGTTTCGGGATCGTGATCATGGGTTTGCTGCGCAGTTTGCCAATCAGGCGCGGCAAGAAACTCACCACGGCCAGCAGCGCCAGCGCCAGCATGGCTTTCCGTACGATGTCTTCTCCACCGGTTGCTGCTTCGCGACCGATATAGCCCAGGTAGGTATAAGCGAGAGCGCCGGGTAACATACATATATAGGTAGCGACAATGTATTGGCTGAACCTTATGCGGGTCAGGCCCAGAGCATAATTCAAGAGATTAAAAGGGAACAAGGGCACTAGACGGGTAAAAGCGATGAAACGCCAGCCCTCATTTTCGACTCCGTTTATTAATTGTTTCATCCATCCGCCGGTTTTCTTCTCCACCCAGTCCGAAGCCAGATAGCGTGCGGCAAGGAAGGAAATCATCGCGCCGAGGGTCGCGGCAGTGAGATTATAGAAGGTCCCCAACAACGGCCCGAACAGGGCACCGCCCGCCAGGGTCAACATCGACCCCGGCATAAAAAAAACCGTACCCAGTATGTAAATCAACATGAATAACAACGGGCCAGCCGCACCTGCGCTCTGCACCCAGGCCTCCAGGGCAGCAGTATCCAGCTGATCCCGATAGATCACCGCCAGGCTAATACCAGCAAGTAACAGAATCAGCAGGCTAAAGCGTAATAATTTTGAGTTCATGATATTCCCTGTTAAACCGGTTCAGGATTTTTCATTCCATTGGCGGCGATTAATCACGTAAGCACTGAGCTTGCCGATAAAAGGCATACTCAACATACCCGTTATCCAGGTACTCTGTTTCAGTTCACGAAATTTATGAATGCCAATGGTCATACCCTGATGACCCGCTCGGGGCTGCTCGCGGTAAGTGCCAAGCAATCGATCCCACCAACTAAGGTTAAACCCGAAATTACTGTTAGCTTCATCATCTTCCACCGAGTGATGTACCCGATGCATGTCCGGGGTGACGACAAAAAAACGCAGCCGACTATCCAGCTTTTCAGGCAATCCCACATTCCCGTGATTGAACATGGCCATGGCATTGAGTACAACTTCAAAAATAATCACCGCCACCACAGACGGACCCAATAACAAAATGGTGGCAAATTTGATCAGCATGGAAAGAATGATCTCAAGAGGATGAAAACGCGCCCCGGTAGTGACATCGTAGTCAAGATCGGCATGATGTACCCGATGCAACCGCCAGAGTACCGGGATGGCATGTACCATGACATGCTGTAGATAGATGATGAAGTCCATGATAATGACGGCAGCAATGATCGCTGCAAAATCTGGTAGCGCATAGTAATTAAAGAAACCCCAGCCCTGCTGATGAGCAAACGCGGCCACCCCTACCGCCGCTGCAGGAAACAGCAGACGCAGAATAAAGCTGTTCAGAAAAACCAGTCCCAGATTGTTGGCCCAACGAAGTAGCTTCGAAACCCGCAAGGCCCGCCGTGGTGCCCTCCACTCCCACACTGCCATCAGGGCGAATATCCCGAAAAAAAAGCTGAGTCGAATAGTCACCTCATGGGTCAGCACAAAGTCCGTCATAGTCAATAATCTCTCTATAAAATGAAGATGGCGCTTGCCACATCCACAAGTGATGCTAAAATTGTTGTGGCGATCAGTTATTCAATAGATCTCTTGAATAATAGAATAGAGGATTTTCAAAATATGTCAAGCCCCCATTTTAAACAGGATTTATTTATGCAGTTTGCTCGCGTAGGGAAAGCATTGAGCAACGCCAACCGGCTGGAATTAATTGAGTTTCTAGCCCAGAGCGAGCGTAGTGTCGATGAACTGGCCAGAGTTTCCGGCCTCAGTGTCGCCAACACCTCGCAGCATTTGCAGCAATTACGCCAGGCCGGGCTGGTGACTTCCCGCAAGCAAGGCCTGAAAGTTTTCTACACGCTGAGCGGTGACGATGTCATTGGTCTGCTGGAAGCCGTGCGGGGTGTAGCAGAACGGCATCTGACTGAAGTGAATCACCTGGTAAAAACCTACCTCACCGTCAAGGACAATCTGGAAGCGGTGCCCGCCCGAGAACTCTTGAAGCGCGCGCGCGAAGGACTGGTCACCGTGCTGGACGTGCGCCCACCGGAAGAATATGCTGCCGGTCATGTGCCCGGTGCGGTTAATGTGCCGCTCAGCGAACTGGAACAGCATCTTGATAAGATCGATCCCCATCAGGAAGTCGTCGCCTACTGCCGTGGCCCCCACTGCGTCCTGGCTTTCGATGCAGTCGCGCGTCTGCGGAAAAAAGGTCTCAAGGCCCGCCGTCTGGAAGATGGTTTCCCCGAATGGAAAAAAGCGGGGCTGCCGATTGAGACATAACAGGCTGACAAACGAACATGCCGACGGATTTTTCCTTCTGGACTTTACGCTTCGCTCTACCTATCCTACCGGTTTTCTCTGCAAGCAGCGGGGAATCACTGCCCAAAAGATTAACTCATCCATCACAGGAATATCACTCATGAACCATGAAACACCCGATAGCTGCTGCGGCACCGCCGCCTCTGAACAAACAGGGGACAGCCGACATAGCCAGAATGACGACATCCGAAACCATGTCCGCGACAGTTACGCCCAGGTCGCCGAAGCCAGTAATAATGGCGAAGCCTGCGGAGTCGAATCCTCCTGTTGTGGCGTTTCCGCCGAACTGGACATCAATACCCTGAACTCCCTGCGCCTTGGCTATAGTGAAAGCGACATGGAGAGTGTTCCGGAAGGTGCTGACATGGGACTGGGCTGTGGTAACCCCCATGCCATCGCCAGCCTGAAACCGGGTGACCATGTGGTTGACCTTGGCAGTGGCGGCGGTTTCGATGTTTTTCTTGCCGCCCGTGAAGTCGGTGAAAACGGTCGGGTTATCGGCATCGACATGACCCCGGCCATGATTAGCAAGGCGCGCAACAACGCCGATAAAGCGGATTTCAGCAATGTCGAATTTCGACTGGGTGAAATTGAGTACCTGCCGATTGCCGACAACAGCATCGATGTTATCATCTCCAACTGTGTCATCAATCTGTCTCCTGACAAGACTCAGGTATTCCGCGATGCCTTTCGTATACTGAAACCACAGGGCCGACTGGCTATTTCAGATATCGTAGCCGCCATCGAGTTACCGGAAGAAATGCGCAATGATAAAAAATTACATGCTGGCTGCATGGCGGGTGCATCCCTGATTGAAGATCTTCACAACATGCTGCAACAAGCGGGTTTTGAACAGATTGAAATCAGCCCTAAAGATGAATCCCGCGAATTTATTCGTGACTGGGCACCCGATACAAACGTAGAAGACTATGTTCTGTCAGCCTATATCCAGGCACTCAAACCCTCCTGACAGCACGCCCGGAATCAGCACATAACAGAAGAAACAGGGACAGCAGTGGAATGGAAAAAAATAGACCCCTGAGAAAATTTGTTTATCAGATCCTCATCCGCCGGCTGACACTGGCGTCACTTGTCATTGCCGGTGTATTCTCATTCATAGCCTATGAGCATTCCAAAGACATGGTCATTGATACAGTGATTAAAGTGTCGCAGCTGAAAATCAGCATGGTCCGGGCCCAATTCAGACAACTGATGAAAAAAGGCGATCTGGAAACAAAACAGGCCCTGCTTGAGGCCATAAACTATCCCCCGGGTTCAAACATACGCATCAGGGAAGGACGCTATGTATACGCCATGCTTTATAATAACCAGGGTCATCATATTGAAGCCTATGAAGATAACCACTATGCCTCATTAGAGGCAGTCAAACAATATATCGGTAAAATACCGGCAAGCTACCCAAATACCGACAAACTTGAATATTCCGTAATAAGTATTGCCGGACGACCCTATATCTATACCAATACCCGCCTAATCGCAGATCCGCAACAGTCTCCCATCTATCTGCATGCCGTATTTGCCATCTCTGACTATGCCATTGAACTGGTCAGGAAGCAGATTATGGAAACCGTTTTTTATGTGTTCGCCATTGTTTTCTCAACCACCTTGCTGCTCTATCCCGTGATTACCCACCTGGCTGGAAAGCTCTCTGACTTTTCAACCAGCCTGCTCAACGCCAACCTTGAGATGCTGGAGGTACTGGGGGCAACTATTGCAAAGCGCGATAGTGATACGGATGCGCATAATTACCGCGTCACTATTTACGCCGTCGCTCTTGCAGAAGCGATCGGTCTGGACAAAAAAGAAATAAAGTCACTGATAAAAGGTTCATTTCTGCATGACGTCGGCAAGATTGGCATCCGCGATGATATCCTTCTCAAACCCGGGAAGCTGGACCAACAGGAGTTTTCAGCCATGAAAGATCATGTCGCTCACGGCCTGGATATCATTCATAAATCCGACTGGCTGAAGGATGCCGAAGATGTCGTAGGCGGGCACCATGAAAAATATAATGGTCAGGGTTATCCTCAAGGTCTGGCCGCTGACGCAATTCCGCTGAAGGCCCGGATTTTCGCCATTGCTGATGTCTTCGATGCCCTGACATCCCATCGTCCTTATAAAGAACCTTTTTCATTAAAAAAAACCATGCAAATTATTGAACAGGACAGGGGTTCTCATTTCGAACCTGAACTGGTGGACAAGTTCAGCTATATCGCCAGTAATCTGTACTCCGAATTTTCCGGCAGGGATGATGACGGCCTCAAGGAGCAACTTCATATATTGACACACCGTTACTTTCATAGCGGCATCAATACGCTCAGTTATTGATATATAAACGTATTACCCCCGGGTATTGCGAGAATACTGTTCACCGGGTTACAGGATTAAACAGGAAGCATCTGCATACGAGAGGCAACAGGCAGGTTCACGATGCACGAAAAAAACCTTAACTGGCCACTGGAAGCCGCCTGGCCGGGCAATGATTCAGACCTGTACTGGAACGATGGCCGGCATAACTGCGTACTGGATTTTCATGGTGATCCACAACGCGCCGGGCTCGTGGTGTTTTCGGATGGCAACCACCATATGGCCTTGCAAGACTGCGTGCAGGCTTTTTTAGAGAAATATCCGAAAGCCAATGATGTATTTTATCTAACCCTGCCCCCAGGATTGTACAACCGTATTCTGCAATCAGGGGCCTTGCGCATGGGTAATCTTCGTTTGTCTATGCAGGCGCATGTTCTGATCGGACCTGACGCCGCCTTGCGGCCCTGGCTTAACAACGGACGTTTGAAAAATATCACCCCCTTTGCGCATAGCCTGGGTAATGTACTTCTGGTTCGGAAGGGGAACCCGAAAGCGGTACAGGGGATTGCCGATCTCTATCGGGATGATATCCGTATTTTTATCTCCAACCCCGAAACCGAAAAAGCCAGCTACGTGGTCTATCGCGATACCTTACTGGCGCTGGCGGAATCCAGTGGCCTGGACCGCCAGGTTTTAAAGCAGCGTCTCGCGCATCCGGCAGACGGCGTCATACATGGGCAACATATTCATCACCGCGAGTCGCCGCAGGCACTGGCCAGTGACCAGGTGGATATCACGCCATTGTATTATCATCTTGCATTGCGTTATCTGGCTGCCTTTCCAGATAAATTTGAAATGATCGATCTGCCGGGGGCTGGTCTGAAACCATGCACACCAGAGCAAGTAATAACGGAATATTGCATCGGGGCACTGGATGATACGGGCGACTACGGCGAACTCTTTGTAACATTCATGCGTTCTGCACAAGTTGGCGCAATCTATCAACGTCACGGGTTGGGGAGCTGTCCGTAATTTAGATTTTATCCTGACGATGCAGGTTGTCAGCACGATGAAGATTACCCCGCCGCCGCGGGGTAAAAGAAGAGATCCCGCTTGTTGCCGCGTTACTTGAAGGTAATAAACAACGCCGATGTCCAGGCCATGCTGCCATCGCTCTGGCGTCCGGAAAAATACACCGGGCGGAAACCATGCGGCCCGTTTTCAGCTTCCACCTTGATATGGCCGGATACATCACGCGGCAGGGCCTTGTCCGCCAGTCGTTCGATCGCCAGGAACAGGTCCTGCCCGCCCAGCTCCTGACGCATATTATTAGCCTCCAGCAATTCTTTGCCCGTTATCTCCCAACTGAAGTTTGGGCAATGTACAAACGGGTTACCCTTAAGCGGATCACCGACTTTGACGTAACCGTCTATGGTCCCTTCTACCTTGATGGTGCAGTGTTCAAGATTTGAAATATCGATTTCTATCAAATCACTGTCACCATAGGTATCCGAGTGAAAACCAATTTCTGTCGCGCTGGCGCGCCAGCAGGTTTCTTCCGAATGTTCAAAACCCAGGCCGCAGAACTGATTGATTACGCCGTTGGTGATCTTGATGGTGCCTTTCCAGGCTGCCCAGCGATAACGGTCCTTGATGCGCGCCCCCCCCCAGCGAAGACGGATCTTGCGCGCGGCGTAGCCGGTTTCCTCGATCAGGTTGCGTGTCCAGATACACCCGGCCTGGTCGTGGGCCGATATTTCATCCCAACCGGCATCGCCGAGGAATCGATAGTCAAGCACAGCCTCGCCCTCGCTGATAAGTTCATCACCCTGGATCGACTTGCCACAACTCGAAAAAGCGACGGTGCGTTCACCAGTGGTCGCCCAGGTGTGGCGCGCACGCAAGGCTTTGCCAATGGTCTCACGATCGAGCTTGTTGGCAATGATGCCGGTGACACCGCCCTTGACACCGAAGACAGCCGTGCCGGGTACCCCGCCACCGCAACGTCCGCGGTGTTCATCACCATTGGCCGAGGCGCCGAGTTTGTAACCCCGCGCTATCGTATCCCGGTATAACCAGGGGAACTGTCCCCAGGCAGAACCAATTTCAACCAGGCGTTCGAGTATTGGATGGTGCCAATCCATGATACAGCGGCGGCCACCGACGTGGGGCATCAACAGGTGAGCTTCCGGATCATGGATATAGGTAGCCCAGAGTTCCTCCAAGGGCCAGGCGCCGGGTTCGATAACGTCGCCGGTCATGTCTTCATTCCATTCGAATGAACGCGCCACATTGCCGTTTTTATCGAACGGAAACAGCGGCTTCTTGCCATTCAGGAAAACCACGTTATGATCGCCGCCGGCACAGGAGTTGCCACACCATTCAGTGCCGGGATAGCAAACAAATTCGCCGATTTTATTCAGACCGTCAATAGTTTTGACCGCGTGGTCCCAGTTTTTTTGGGTGATTTGGAAATCGTTTGCAGTATAACCGAGGACATCCAGCCCCGCCACATCACGACCATAGGTCAGGTTATAGGTGGTCGAGTTGGTGCCGACCGTATCATCTGAATGCACATGCAGATCGCCGTAATAGGTGCGTGGCACCGGGCAATCGTCACTGACGGTCACATAAAAAACCTGCGTCCCCACCGCAGGGTGTTCAGGCATGTGCGCGCTAATCTCAATCTCACCCGAAGTCTTGACAGGCAAATCCTTTAACACGACCGCAGACCAACCGATTTTTGGCATGCGCAGGGTTTTTTCGTAAACCTTTTCACCTTTTAGGGTGGCAACCAGTTCTATTGTATCGTCACGGTTCCAGCAGGTGTTGCCCCATTCGTCTTCGACGCGCACCCGTATCGGCACCTTGGTGCTGGTACGGGCCATCCGCGAACCTACGATCTGCAATTGCGCCGGGCTGCCCGGTATGATGTCGATAATAACGTCACCAGGAATGTCGCAAAAACGCGAGGTACCGAGCGGATCGACATAACAACGAAAACGAAACCCTTCTTCGACAAAGGTTTGTATCCTGGTGCCGGGGCCGCCGGCGCGTTTATCCCCGAGGCGAATAATAATGTGATCACCGGGTTTCAGGTAGCCATCCACCGTATCAACAATAACGGCCTTCTGGAAGGGTCGCTCGTGACCCTTCTGATCGAAACGCACCTTGAGTGACTGCACTGTGGCCGGACTCTGACCATCGGCACAGGGACCGGCCTGGTATTCAGCCGAAACATAATTAGCGCCAGTCGGGTCGGTCGTCTGAAACAGGGCCCAGTCAGAATAAAACTTGAATGTAGCCTTGATCCACGCACCATCAGCAATGCCCGAAGAACCGACCTCGTAGTCCAGCACAATCTCTTCCCAGCTACCGGCCACCAGTTCCTCTGTGTGACACGTGACCTTGCCCAGGAAGGACATGGATTTGGTTTTTTTGTAGAGGCCTTTGGGGGCAAAGTAATCGCCCAAATTTTCCTTGAGTTCACGGTCAGACATCTTTTTCATAACTATATCTCCAGAATCAATTCTGTCAGGTATTAAATATTCTTACTTATAAATAAGGCCATGGCGCCATACCGGTGGCGGGATTGACGCCTTCCCATACCGGAATCCCCAAAAATGAGTACCATGGCGCCATGATCAGGATGCCGTAGGCGATTGCGATCAGGATGACTAACCAACCTGTCTTGGCGTAATCGGTGACACTGAAAGTTTCCGAACCGTAGGCGATGACAGCCGCAGTGATCTGTGTCGGCAACAGGTAGGCATAGGTGTCGGTATCACTCACCAGCAAGGTGAAGGATACCGGGTGCAAGCCCAGCGCTGGCGCCATCGCGAACAGGACAGGAGCCAGCATGGCGATCGCGGCAACATTGGATAGCATACCAATGCGAATGAGATGCGTGCCCAACATCAATACCAGCACAATGCCCCACCAGGGCAGGCCGGTGACCGCACCGTGTATATTATCAGCGAGCCAGCCTGCCAGACCGGACCTGGTCATCGCGGCCGTCATGGTAATCGCACCACCCAGTAGCAGGAAGGTTCCCCAGATGGTCTTGTCCTGAATCTCTTTCCATTTAAATGGAAACAGTCCGGGCGTAAACAGCGCCAGTATGCCAACCAGACCGATAACACCGAGTTTGTAGGTATGCAGTTGATAAATCGGGCTGCCCTTGCCCATCATGAACAGTAAGGCAATAATGGCAAACAAAATAACCAGTGACCATTCAGCACGCGACATGGAACCCAGTGCCTTATGTTCCTGGTGTATTTTTTCGTGGCCACCAGCAATACTGACCGTGCCGGTTTTGAAGCGATAACGCACCCACCACTGGGTGAGTACAAACATGCCCAGATACGGGAACTGCAGTAACATCCAGTCGAGATAGCCCAGGTTACTGTAACCGTTATCATCGAAAAGACTAATCATAATCAGGTTGGGCAAGTGGGCTGTCATGATAAACACACCACATATCATGGTGCCGTAGACCAGTGACTGGATAACAATAGCTTTTTTCGCCTCCTGTTCCTCTTCGGTATCACCAAGCAGGTTGGTAATACCCTTAACCACCGGCAACAGGGTGGCGGCACGGGCGTTGGCGGCGGGGATCAGGAACGCCAGGATAATATTGACAAAAAACATCCCCCAAATTACCTGGCCAACCGTTGACGCTTTGATCTTGTCAAGAACGCCCAGTGCGATACGGCGATCCAGTTTGAGTAACTGCATGACAGCACCGACCAAAAACGCAAACAGACATAACCAAACTACATGCCTGGTAAAGCCACTGAAAACAATATTCATAGGCGGGACCAGATGGCCCTTTTTCTCAACCCAGGGAACCCCTCGGGTCAGAATCAGCAACGTCGGCACTGAAATACCCGTTATGCCAACGGGCAGGGCTTCGGAGACCCACATGATGCTGGCCCAAACGACAATAGCCAGCACTGCCATGCCATGCTCGTTGAGACCTTCAGGCCTGGGGAATACCCACAGGATAAGCACAAACATGATCCAGGCAGCAAAAAATCCGTATAAAGCCTTGGCCGGACTGCGCCCACTACTCTTTATGTTATTGGTGATATAAGTAAAGAAAGAATCCCCTTCAGGAGATGGCGTCGCTACGTTTTTGTTGGTCATAAACTCCTCCTTAGGGGCGGGTGTCTGGCGCATTCAAAGCCTTCCTGAAGCTGATATTACACCCCCTCTGTTTCAAAAGTTCTTACCTAACCCGGATAAACCGCAGGATAAGTACCTTCACGAAATAATTTTCTGTAAAATGCACAGAAAATCCTTTCTAAGGTACTAATATGAAAATTAATTAATTATTTCAAACTCAAGCAGATGTG
>CAZQVV010000090.1:0-10767 GCA_964596835.1 uncultured Thiohalophilus sp.
GGATCAGGCTATTTTCGATATTGCGGCATCGGTGGGCATGTCAATGCCTGCAATCTCAGCCGTGCGGGTCAACGCGGCAACCAGATCACGCGCAGCTTTCGCCCATGCGGTTTTCTCCAACGCCTGCTGGATCTGCTCGTTCACCGCCTCGAAGGGCAAAACTTGGCCTTCGGCTTTTTTGTCGAGCCGGATGATATGGACGCCATAACGGGTTTCGACCAGGGTTGGATGGATTTCACCGACCGCAAGTGTGGCCAGTACGGCTTCAAATTCCTCAACCGTGTCACCTGCGCCGATTTGACCCAGGCGGCCACCCTCTGCGGCTGAAGGGCAGTCGGAAGATTTTTTGGCATGATGCGCAAAACTTTCCGGATGGGCCAAAATGGTTTTCAGCAACTTTTCGCCGACCTGCCTTGCGTGCTGCCGTGCCGTGTTATCGGTCGGTTTCACTGCCAGCAGGATATGCGATGCTTCAAATAAATCCGGGGCGCGGTAGTGTTGTGGGCGGGCGGCATAGGCGCGCCGGCAATCTTCATCGTTCACAGGTTCGGGGGTCAGCGCAGTATCCAGATAGGCGCGAATCAGTGCGTCATCGCGGGTTTCCTCACGGGTCCTGTCAACGTTGCGCGACGCCGTCTGCAACCCGCCCCGTTTCGCGGCTTGCAACAACAGGGTTCGGATCACCAGCGCCCTTGCGGCGGCCTGCCACGCAAGGGCGGGATTTCCGGGCGGGGCGGCGTGGTTTTGAGCCTCGACCGCAATTTCTGCCGAGGGAATGGTTTCGCCGTTCACGATCACATCGGAGAGTACTGGCTCCATGGTGGTTTCTTTGCAGATCAGGCTTTTTCCCGGCGGGTACGCACGATCTGATAACCGGGTCGCCAGAGATACCGGATCGGGGCTGAGAGCATATGCACCAGGCGGGTGAACGGGAACAGGATAAAGATCGTCAGGCCCAGCACGATGTGTATTTTAAAGATAATATTCACATCGGCCAGATTGCTGGCGGCATTGCCGTTAAAGGTAAAGATCCCAAAAGCCCAGTTCATAAAATGAACCACGCCACCGTCAGAAAGGTCGGCCAACGAGATCGGCACCGAGATCAGACCCAGCGCCAGTTGCACGATCAACAGCAACAGAATGCCGGTATCCGCAAAGCTTGAGGTGGCCCGCACGCGCGGATCGAGCAGCCGCCGGTGCGCCAGAATCAGTGCGCCAGTAATGGCCACCAGCCCGGCAGCCCCCCCGGCAAGCGCCGCCAGAAGCTGCTTGGCCTGGGGGACGATCCCGAGGGCTTCGTAAATCTGGATCGGGATTAGCAGGCCAAGCAGGTGGCCAAAGAAAATCACCAAAACGCCGACATGAAACAGCACGGATCCGAGGGCCAGCTGTTTACGGCGTAATAACTGACTGGATTTGGATTTCCAGGTGTAAGGATCACGCTCATAGCGCGCGATTGAGCCAATCAGCAGCACCGTCAGGGCAATGTAGGGAAGTGTTCCGAAAAGAAACTGGTTCATGGTCGCCTCCTATTCATTTGTCACAGATGCCGAGGCAGACTGTGGTTTGGGCGGGACTCCGGTGGGCACGGTGCTGTTGTCCATACACGCCAGAGGATCGCGGTTAACGGGGCATCCCGCACGAGGATCGGGGCCAAAAGTGACTTCGGCCTCTTCCCATAGAGTGTCGAGCGCCTCCAGATCTTCAGGATCATCATCCTTGACGCTCAGGAGCTCCTGAACCAGGTCGGCTGAGCTTTTCACCCCCGCAAACGCAGCCAGCCCGGCAAGAACCGCCGCGTAGCAACTCTCTCGCCGGTGCAAACGTTCGGCCAGGGCGGCAAGGATGTGTCCTGCGTTAGCCAGCATCTCCTGCGACTCGTCCACAGAACGTGTTGACAGGTATTCCAGCAGGATGGGCAAATGATCCGGTAATTCCATACCGACTATATCAAAACCGCCTGCACGATAGGTTTCCAGCAGATCGACCATCGCCGGCCCCCGCTCGCGGCTTTCG
Organism: uncultured Thiohalophilus sp.; assembly: GCA_964596835.1. Lineage (GTDB taxonomy): Bacteria > Pseudomonadota > Gammaproteobacteria > UBA6429 > Thiohalophilaceae > JAADGZ01. The sequence continues at coordinate 2,017 of CAZQVV010000090.1, forward strand.
CCATGAACATGCTCAAACAAGTTTAGCGACAGGGTGCGCGAACGGTCAAACAGCAGGACATAACGTTCCTGAAGGTCATAAAGATCCATTTCCGTGAGATCCGCCAATAGCGGTTTCAGCGCTTTGAGCGCGCCAGGCGAGAAGATCGCCTCCTGTGCCAACAGCTCAGTGATTTCGTCAGTGGCCTCTTTCAATTCGTTACTGGGATAGCACAGGAGCGCTGAGAGGGCTTTGAACGTTTTGCTCATCGTATGCTCTCCTTCGGGATGATGAATGTGCGCGAGCCAAACAGTTTGCCGCCGCTTGAGCCGGTTGAACAGCCGTTCGTGTCGGTGAAGCCGCATTCACCGCGCAGATCATAGGCGTCCTGAACCTGTTCACGGTGAGTGGTGGGTACGACGAAACGATCTTCATAATTCGCGAGCGCCATGATGCGATACATTTCGTCGATCTGCCCGGGCTCCAGGCCTACCCGTTTGGCAATCTCGATATCCACAACCCCGTCTATGGTTTTCGAGCGCATATAACTGCGCATCGCCAGCATCCGCTCAAGCGCGGCCACAATCGGAACCTCGTCGCCCGCCGTCAGCATATTGGCCAGATACCGTACTGGAATTCTCAGGGATTTGACCTCTGGAATGTCCCGGTCGACCCAGATTTTTCCCGCTTCGACTGCGTTCTGGATGGGCGAGAGCGGTGGGATATACCAGACCATCGGCAAGGTCCGGTATTCGGGATGCAGCGGAAAGGCGATTTTCCACTCCATGGCCATTTTCCAGACGGGCGAGTTTTTCGCCGCAGTAATCCAGTCTTCCGCAATGCCTTCGGCACGCGCCGCCGCCTGCACCTCGGGATCATTGGGGTCAAGGAAGGCGCCAAGCTGAGCGTCATAAAGCGCCTGCTCGTTTTCGACTGAGGCAACGTCTCCGATCTTGTCTGCATCATAAAGCATCACACCCAGGTACCGGATGCGCCCAACACAGGTTTCGGAACAGACTGTCGGCAGGCCACTTTCGATTCGGGGATAACAAAAGGTGCACTTCTCGGACTTGCCGCTTTCCCAGTTGTAATAAATCTTTTTGTACGGGCAGCCGGAGACACACATGCGCCAGCCCCGGCATTTTTCCTGATCGATCAGGACGATACCGTCTTCTTCGCGTTTGTAGATTGCGCCGGACGGACAGGATGCGACGCAGGCCGGGTTCAGGCAGTGTTCGCAGAGCCGCGGCAGATACATCATAAAGGTGTTTTCATATTCCCCGTAGATCTCTTTCTGCATGCCCTCAAAATTATAGTCTTTACTGCGTTTATCGAACTCGCCGCCCAGAATTTCCTCCCAGTTGGGACCCCATTCGATTTTCTCCATCCGTTGCCCTGAAAGTTTGGAGCGCGGACGCGCGGTCGGGAAGGCCTCCATTTCCGGAGCCGATTTCAGATGGTCATAGTCGAAATCGAAGGGCTCATAGAAGTCATCGATTTCCGGCAGGTTCGGGTTGGCAAAGATATTCGCCAGAACCCGCCATTTCGCCCCCTGTTTGGGCTGCAATTTGCCCGATCCGGTTCGTTCCCAGCCGCCGTTCCAGCGTTTCTGGTTCTCCCAATCTCTGGGATAGCCGATGCCGGGTTTGGTTTCGACATTGTTGAACCAGGCGTATTCGACGCCGTCACGGCTGGTCCAGACGTTCTTGCAGGTGACCGAGCAGGTATGGCAGCCGATACATTTATCGAGGTTTAACACCATGCCTATTTGTGCGCGAACTTTCATGCTCCTGCCTCCACTTTTGCAGGCCGATCAAGCCAGTCCACCTTGGTCATTTTGCGCAGGATGATGAATTCATCCCGGTTCGATCCGACCGTTCCGTAGTAATTAAAGCCATAGGATTGCTGGGCATAGCCGCCAATCATATGGGTGGGTTTCAGGGTTGTACGGGTCACGGAATTGTGAATGCCTCCGCGTTTTCCGGTCTGCTCGGATCCGGGTACATTCACGATCTTTTCCTGTGCGTGATACATAAACAAAGTGCCCTCTTTTATCCGTTGCGAGACCACTGCCCGCGCGGTTAATGCGCCGTTCGCGTTATAGGCCTCGACCCAGTCATTGTCCTTGATCCCGGCCTTTTTGGCGTCCACCTCGGACAACCAGACCACCGGTCCGCCCCGGTTCAGCGTCAACATCAGCAGGTTGTCGGAATAGGTCGAGTGGATGCCCCATTTCTGGTGCGGCGTAATAAAGTTCAACACCAGGAACGGCTCGCCTGAGCGGGCCGAGGCGTTCACCTCCCGGGTGATCGTCCGGGTGTCAATAGGTGGACGCCATGTGCAGAAACCTTCACCAAAGGCACGCATCCACAGATGATCCTGATAAAGCTGCTGGCGGCCTGAAAGCGTGCGCCACGGGATCAGTTCATGCACATTGGTATAGCCCGCGTTATAGCTGACATGTTCGCTTTCGATCCCCGACCATGTGGGCGATGAGATGATCTTGCGCGGTTGCGCCGCCACATCGCGAAAGCGGATTTTTTCATCCTCTCTTGCCTTTGCCAGATGGGTATGGTCGCGCCCGGTGTTCTGCGAAAGCGCGTCCCAGGCCTTGACGGCCACTTCGCCATTGGTTTCCGGCGCCAGCATCAGGATGACTTCGGTGGCGTCGATGTCGGTATCGATTTTGGCCAGGCCTTCGCTGACGCCCTCATCGGTGACAATGCCGTTCAGATCTTTCAGGTGCTGCACCTCAACCTGGGTGTCCCAGGCGATCCCCTTGCCACCGTTGCCGACCTTTTCCATCAGCGGACCCAGTGCCGTGTAACATTTATAAAGGTTTGGAAAATCCCGCTGAACCGGTACAAATGCCGGTGCTGTTTTGCCTGGAATCAGATCACATTCACCTTTCTTCCAGTCCTTCACCTGATCCTGCGCAAGTTCGGTCGGGGTGTCATGCAGCGTGGGAAGCGACACGATATCGGTCTCTTCCCCCAGATAACCGGGTACGATCTCGGAAAATTTCTTCGCGATAAATTTGAAAATTTCCCAGTCGGATTTACTGTCGTAGGCGGGGTCAACCGCCGCTTGAAGCGGGTGGATGAACGGATGCATGTCGCTGGTGTTCAGATCATTTTTTTCGTACCAGCTTGCGGTGGGCAGAACGATGTCGGAATAGACCGCCGTGGTGGACATGCGAAAATCTATCGTGACCAGCAGGTCCAGCTTGCCGCGCGGGGCTTCGTCGTGCCACCTGGCTTCAATCGGTTTTTGCCGGCCTTCCTCACCCAGATCCTTGCCCAGAACGCCGTGATCCGTACCCAGTAAATGCTTGAGAAAATATTCATGCCCCTTGCCACTGGATCCCAGCAGGTTTGAGCGCCACACAAACATGTTGCGCGGCCAGTTTTCCGGTGCGTCCGGATCCTCACAGGACATTTCCAGCTTGCCGGATGTCAGTTGCGAGGCAACATAGCCCGGGATTTCCTGTCCGGCTTCTTTCGCCGCCCTGGCAATGTCCAGCGGGTTGGTCTTGAACGCGGGCGAGGACGGCAACCATCCCATCCGTTCCGCACGGATATTAAAGTCAATCAGACTCGCCTCTTTCCAGTCCCCCGCCGGGGCGGTCGGGGACAGGATGTCATCGGCTGCCAGCGTCTCATAGCGCCATTGGTCAGTGTGGGCATAAAAGAACGAGGTTCCGTTCATGTGCCGGGGTGGGCGCGTCCAGTCAAGCGCGAACGCGAGGGGAGTCCAGCCGGTTTGCGGGCGTAGTTTTTCCTGCCCGACATAGTGGCTCCAGCCGCCGCCGCTTTGCCCGACACAGCCGCACATCACCAGCATATTGATGATGCCGCGATAGGCCATGTCCATGTGATACCAATGGTTCAGACCGGCCCCCAGAATGACCATCGACTTGCCCTGGGTCTTTTCGGCGTTGCTGGCAAATTGGCGCGCCACCGCGATGATCCTGTCGCGAGGAACGCCGGTAATATTTTCTGCCCAGGCCGGGGTGAAGGGTACGTCGTCGTCATAATCTTTGCTTACCCAGTCTCCACCCAGATCACGGTCGAGACCGTAATTCGCACAGAACAAATCGAAAACCGTGGCCACATAAACGTCGGCATCAGCCAGTTTCATTTTGCGCACAGGAATGTGGCGCGTCAGCACGTCAGGGTGATCGCTTTTGGTGAAGTGCTCGCTTGCCGCGCCGCCGAAATAGGGGAAATCAACCTCCACCACCTCGTCATGGTTTTCCTCCAGGATCAGCGACAGCCGCAATTCACAGTCCTTTTCGCCGGATTTTTCTTCGAGGTTCCAGCGCCCTTTCTCGCCCCAGCGAAAGCCGATCGACCCGTTGGGGGCGAGCGGATCACCGGTTTTATGATCAAGGGCAATGGTTTTCCATTCAGGGTTGTTGGCCTGGCCCAACTTGTCATCGAAATCATCGGCCCGTAGCATCCGGCCAGGGATCAGTTTGCCGTTCTGTTCATCAAGGCGCACCAGCATCGGCATGTCTGAATAGCGGCGCACATAATCTTCAAAATAGGTGACCTGCCGGTCCAGATGGAACTCGCGCAGGATGACGTGGCCCATCGCCAGAGCCAGGGCCGCATCCGTTCCCTGTTTCGGGGCCAGCCAGATGTCGGCAAATTTGCTGGCTTCGGAATAATCCGGTGAAATGACGGCGGATTGGGTGCCGCGATAACGGGCCTCGGTGTAAAAATGCGCATCCGGCGTGCGGGTTTGCGGAACATTCGAACCCCAAAGAAGCAGGAAGCCCGCATTGAACCAGTCAGCACTTTCCGGCACATCGGTCTGTTCGCCCCAGGTCATAGGCGAGGCCGGCGGCAGATCGCAATACCAGTCGTAAAAGCTTAAACAGGTGCCCCCCAGCAGGCTCAAATAGCGGGCGCCGGAGGCATAGCTGACCATCGACATCGCCGGGATCGGAGAAAAGCCGACGACGCGGTCGGGTCCGTAAGTTTTGGCGGTATAGGCATTGGCGGCGGCAATGATCTCGGTCGCCTCGTCCCAGTTGGCGCGCACGAATCCGCCTTTACCGCGAATGCGGGTGTAATCTGCACGCAGGTTCGGGTCGTTCTGTAAGCGGGTCCAGGCCTCGATCGGAGACAGGGTTTCCCGCATCCGGCGATAGCTTTTCAGCAGACGCGCACGGATCAGTGGGGTTTTTACCCGGTTGGCGGAATAAAGGTACCAGCTGTAGGACGCTCCCCGCTGACAACCGCGGGGTTCATGGTTCGGCATATCGGGGCGGGTGCGCGGGTAATCGGTTTGCTGGGTTTCCCAGGTCACGATGCCGGACTTGACGTAAATTTTCCATGAACAGGATCCGGTGCAGTTCACCCCGTGGGTTGAGCGCACGATTTTGTCGTGGCGCCAGCGTTTGCGATAGGTGTCTTCCCAGTCACGATTTTCATTTGTCACTTGCCCGTGACCCTCGGCGAATGTCCCGACGCGATTGCTTTTCAGGAAATTCAGTCGATCCAGAAGATGGCTCATTTCATTTCTCCTTTGGGGGTATGTGCCGGCACCCGTAGACACTGGCACAGTATTTCAGGATCAGGGGTTCTTCACATAGGCGTTCGGGCGCATGTAAAACCACCAGTTGATAGTAATACACACCGCATAGAAAATCGCAAATCCATAAAGTGCATATTCCGGTGTCCCCGCCTTCAACTGTTCGCCGAACACTTTCGGGATGATGAAGGCGCCATAAGCCGCCACAGCCGAAGTCCAGCCCAGAACCGGCCCCGCCTGTTCCTTGTCAAACACTACCGCGATCGTGCGAAAGGTCGATCCGTTGCCGATGCCCGTTGCGGTAAACAGGATCAGGAACAGAATCATGAACGGCAGAAACAGGGTTTCAGGCGTAGCCGACACATAGGCTTTTTGCAGGAGATAGGCCAGCGCGACCGCCGAGGCCACCATGATAACAGAAATAATCTGGGTGACTTTCGCGCCACCGATCTTGTCCGCGATCATGCCCCCCACAGGTCGGATCAATGCTCCGATAAATGGCCCCATCCAGGCAAACATCAAGGCGCTTGGGCCGTTCGGATTGATCGTGTTGTGGGTCATCACCCCGTTGACCATCAGGTGCTGGAAACCGAACACCACCTTGATGGTCAGCGCGAAAGCCGCCGAATAGCCGATGAAGCTCCCGAAAGTCATGGTGTAGATGATGGTCATAGCCCAGGTATGTTTGTTGTCAAATATCTTGTACTGACGTGTCAGGTTCTGCCCCACCTGTCCGGGGATTAGTTTCAGCAGGAATACGGTCAGGGCAATAATGATCGGCAAGACGAGCCATTTGGAGATCATAAAGCCCGAGCCGCCTACCTGTGCCGGCAGCATCAACCACAGACCCAGGGCCGCGGTTAGAAAGCCAACCAGTAACATGCCGGTGATGGTGGAAAAGGCGCCCAGCGGACTGGGAATGTTCGGCGAGACATGCTCATCGCGGATGTTGTTCATGCCCCACCAGGCCAGAAGGGCCAGCGGCACCAGCGCCAGCACCCACACGAAGCCCGCGTTCTGGATATAGGTGGTGGTGCCTGCGGGGATTTTACCGATCAGTGTCCCTGAGGTGTTGATCAGCTCACGGCCTTTCCCGCCAAACAGACCAAATGTCATGACCAGCGGGACCACGATCTGCATGGTGGTCACGCCAAAGTTACCCAGTCCGGCATTCATCCCCAGCGCATAGCCCTGCACTTTCTTCGGAAAGAAAAAGCTGATATTGGACATCGATGAGGCAAAGTTACCGCCACCAATTCCCGAGAGAAAAGCCAGAATCTGAAACTGCCACAGTGGCGTGTCAGGATTTTGCAGCGCAAAACCGGCCCCGATGGCCGGGATTATCAAAAGTGCTGTGGTAAAAAAAATCGTGTTGCGGCCACCCGCGATACGGATAAAGAAGGTGGATGGAATACGCAGGGTCGCCCCTGTCAGACCGGCAATGGCGGCCAGGGTAAACAATTCGGATTTTTCAAACGGAAAACCAAGATTGATCATCTGCACCGTAATAATGCCCCAGTAAAGCCAGACGGCAAAACCGCATAGCAGGCTGGGGATCGAAATCCATAGATTTCTTGTCGCGATGGATTTGGCGGTTGAGGTCCAGTAGTTTTCGTCCTCAATATTCCAGTCTTTCAGATCTTGTCCCAAAATATACCTCCTTCAAGGATTGTGTTCTGGCGGACCAGAAACGGTCCGCCTGCCTGCTGGTTGCTATTTTTTGGGCTCTGCAAGCGGTGCGCCCGGCACATCGGAAAGCGAAGTCTCGCCTGCCAGTTGTGGAAATTTCTTCCGCTCCATCCTGACAATCGCCAGATGCATCCAGATGGTGCTGACGGCGACCAGCACAAACATCAGCATGAACACCACCGACCAGACATGGAAGGTATCGAGCAGGATCCCGAAGGCGATCGGCAGGACAAAACCGCCCAGCCCGCCGATCATCCCGACCAGTCCGCCGACCGCGCCCACATGGTGCGGATAGTAGACCGGGATGTGTTTGTAGACCGCCGCTTTCCCAAGGCTCATCACAAAGCCCAGAATCACCGACAGGGAGACAAAGCCCCAAAGCGGGATGCCAAAGCTGAACGTGATCAGGTTCTCTGATCCGTCTGGATGGGGGATACCCTGAACCACGTAGCTCGTCTGCGGATAGCTCATGAAAAACAGGACAATCAGTGAGACGATGAAGGTCAGGTACATGACAAAGCGCGCGCCCCAGGTATCGGACATCCAGCCGCCCAGTGCGCGAAAGATCGAGCCGGGCAGTGAATACATCCCGGAAAAGATTCCAGCCGCCGCCAGTGACACTCCGTAAGCGCCCACGTAATAACGCGGCAGGAACGAAGCGAAGGCCACGAAACCACCAAACACGAAGAAGTAATAAGTTGCAAAACGCCAGACTTGAAGGTTTTTCAGCGGTTCAAGTTGCAGGAGGGCCGAAACCGGTTTCCTGCCGGTTTTCTTTTGTTCGACCAAAGCCGGATCAGGTTTGGCAAAAACGTAGAACACGATGGCCATGACCACCAGAACAACGGCATAGATTCGGGCGGTTTCCTGCCAGCCGAACGCCAGCACCAGAAACGGCGCGGCAAAGTTGGTCACGGCAGCGCCTACGTTCCCGGCGCCAAAAATTCCCAGCGCGGTGCCTTGTTCGTTCGCTGGAAACCATCGCGAAACATAGGCGATCCCGATTATGAACGAGCCGCCCGCCAGGCCCAGCCCGAGTGCCGCCAGCAGAAACACCTCATAGGTATGCACCGAAGCCAGCAACCAGACGCTGATCGCTGTCACCAGCATTTGCAGCGGCAGCATGATTCGTCCGCCGATCTGGTCAGTCCAGACTCCCAAAAAAATCCGGCTGAGTGAGCCGGTTAGAACCGGCGTTGCGACCAGCAATCCGAACTGTGTCTCGGACAGCCCAAGATCCTGTTTGATCTTGACCCCGATAATCGAGAAAATCGTCCAGACCGCAAAACACACGGTGAATGCGAGCGTACTTAATCCCAGTGCTCGATACTGGTCGCCCTGCGAGACGCCTTCCAACTCATGCATTACATACTCTCCAACTGGTGTGGTCCAGTGGCCACATTGGTCTTGTGGCACAATACATCCGCTCTTCCTGCAAGGATTTGATGCAGATCAAAAACCGGAAAAAACATCCGCTTTCACTTGGGTATAGAAAAATATCGTGGCCTTAACCTGTTCTGAAATAAATATTTCGGACAGTGC
>CAZQVV010000091.1:0-10681 GCA_964596835.1 uncultured Thiohalophilus sp.
CTTAGTATGGCCAGACTCCACTCTGGAAGAAACGCGCCAGCGGTCCCATACTGTTCGCCGCATGCAGAGATCCATCTCCAGCATAAGCCACATAGACATTGGCAACCCGGTTAGACGGCACCGTATTATCCGGTGAAATATCCAGCGGCCGGACAATACCGGAAAACTGGATCAGTTCCTCTGACTGATTCAGGGTCACCAGCTTCTTACCCTTAACCACCAGGTTGTGGTTGGGTAATACTTCAGCGACAATCACCGTAATTGTGCCGCTGAGACTGCTGTTCATAGCGCTGGTGCCCTGCCCGGAAAACTTGCGTCCGGCTTTAAGCTTGTTGGCCAGAACCTCGATGCCCTCCTTGTTGGTGATCTTCTGCCCGGCCAGAGTTGGTCCCGGCATGTTTACCTTTTGATCCTTGGAGATACTGGTATTCGAACTGGAATCGGCTTTGGTCGCTTCCTGCAACTTGATGGTCAGGATGTCACCCACAGCATGCGCCGTCACATCCTGAAACCAGCCCACCATCATGCCGTCCTGATAAATAGCGCCGTTATCCTTGCGCGGCAGCCTGGGTACCTTTGGCGCCACTGGTTCAAAATTAGCTTTGCGCGTTTTAAAGGTAATACCACAACCCTGTTGCAGACCCATGCTGGCAAGCAGGAAAAGACAAACCAGACACTTTGAGATATTCATGCGTTCACCTGCCCAGCCTTACATATTGTTGTTGACGTACTGCAGCATTTGATCGGCCGTGGAGATGGCCTTGGAATTCATTTCATAGGCGCGCTGCGTTTCAATCATATTCACCAGTTCTTCGACAATATTTACGTTAGAACTTTCCAGCGCCCCCTGCACGATTGACCCCCTGCCCTGGGAATCCGGATTACCTACCTGCGCCGAACCGCTGGCCTTGGTTTCCAGATAGAGGTTCTCCCCGACCGGCTCCAGACCGGCACGATTAACAAAATTCGCCAGTTGAATATTACCCACCTGGGAGGGAGTAGGACTGCCGGGTTCGACTACCGATACCACGCCATCACGGCCAATAGTGATACTCTGGGCATTATTGGGAATGATAATACTGGGTTGGAGTTTGTAGCCCGATGAGGTTACCATCTCACCCGTAGAGTTCACCTGAAACTCGCCCGCCCGCGTATAGGCGATGGTGCCATTGGGCTGCAAAATCTGAAAAAACCCGCGTCCCTTAATGGCGACATCCAGCGAATTATTCGTCTGCATAATACTGCCCTGGGTGTGCATTTTCTGGGTTGCCACTGTACGCACACCCGTACCCAAATACAGACCTGAAGGCAGTTCTGTATCCTGGCTGCTCTGTCCCCCCGCCTGACGTACATTCTGATAAAGCAGATCCTCGAACACTCCACGCGAGCGTTTAAAACCCGTCGTATTAACATTGGCCAGGTTGTTACTGATGATTGCCAGGCGGTTTGTTTGTGCCTCAAGGCCTGTCTTTGATATCCACAGGGATCCACTCATCCGCTTTGCTCCAGTGCACGTGTGTGCTTAAATAAAATACGTATCAATGCTATGGGTGCTAGGACAGCCGTAAAATCTGGGCTGTACGTTCGTCATCCTGCTCGGCTATTTTCATCATTTTGGTCTGCACCTCAAACTGGCGGGCAATTTCGATCATATCCACCAGTGCGGTAGCGGCATTGACATTGCTGCCTTCCAGCGTACCGGAAATAATATGCGCATCGGCATCCGCATCGGCTTCCCCCCCGCCTTTCAGGCGTAGCAAACCATCTTCACCCTTATAGAGTTTTGTCAGTTGAGGTTTGACCACCTTAATGCGATCAACCGTCTGTACGGATGAAGCTGCATCCCCTTCAGGGACAATACTGATCGTGCCATCCCCGCCAATTTCCAGTTTCTCAGATGGCGGAATACTAATAGGACCATTGTTCCCCATCACCGGATAGCCTGCGCCCGTAACCAACTGTCCCAGTGTGGTCACCTGCAAATCGCCCGCCCGGGTATACGCTTCCTTCCCATCCATACCCTGCACTGCAATAAAGCCGTCACCTCTGACCGCAATATCGAGATCGCGACCGGTAGTCATCATAGCGCCACGGCTGAAATCGGTTCCGGGACGTTCCGCCATGGCGTAGACCCGGGAAGGCGCGCCCTCACCATATAATGGCATGCTGCGCATGGCGGCAAAGTCAGCGCGGAAACCCGTGGTATTGCTATTGGCAATGTTGTTAGAAATCACCGACAGGGCCTGCATATTCTGTTTAGCACCCGTCATGGCAATGTACAGCATGCGATCCATAATTGATTCCTACCGCTATTAACGGATATTAATAACCGTCTGGGTAACGGTATCGGCCGTGGTAATCACCTGCGCATTGGCCTGAAAATTTCGCTGCGCCTGGATCATATGCACCAGTTGGTCTGTAAGATTGACATTCGATCCTTCCAGCGCGCCGGACTGCAACACGCCAAGACTGCCCGAACCTGCCGTACCCACCAGGGCCGCGCCCGAAGCGGCGGTTTCCGCCCAGGATGTATCACCCAGTTGCTGTAAGCCATTAACATTGGCAAAGTCCGCCAGGCTGACCTGCCCCAGTACCTTGGACTGGCCATTGGTATAGCGCGCCTTGATGATGCCAGCATCATCAATATCAAAACCACTCAGGCGACCGGAAGCATACCCGTTCTGGGTCAGAGCGCTGACATTAAAGCGGCTGCCGAACTGGGTCGTCGGCGTACTGGACAGCAGGTTGATCGAGATATTGAGTGGATCGGCGCCCGAGTCCAACTGGATATTTTTGTAATCCATCACTCCCGGGGGCACAGGTTTACCATTGATACTGGCCAGTGCGCCGGCGCCATCAAAGGTCAGCGTATCACTGCTATAAGGTGGCGCAGTGGCCCCTTTGGCATCCTTGCCATCGACAAACATATGGGTTTCCCACTGGTTGGGGGTATTGGTTTTGACATAGTACATAGTTGCCAGATGTGAGGCGCCCAGAGAATCATAAATGGTTAGTGAAGTCGAATGATTGAAGGAGTTGGGCACTTCCGGATCAAAAGGCTGGGTGGTGGGGCGCACCTGTGAACTGTCCAGATTAACACCCACATTCAGTTTACTGGTGGCCTGAGGAACAATGTTAGAACTATCCAGATGCAGGGGGCCAACCGCACCGGTCACGTTGCCATTTTTATCGGCATTGTTAACCACCAGTTTGTTACCTTTATTATTGACGACAAAGCCCTCCCGATTCACTTGAAAAGAACCGGCGCGGGTATACACTCGCGAACCATTGTCATCAAGAATAAAAAGACCCCGGCCATTGATGGCCATGTCCAGTTTATTATCCGTAAAGTCTATATTGCCCTGACCAAACTGTTGTTTGACATCCGCCAGCCGGACACCAGCGCCAATTGCGTTGGAAGTTGCGCCATCAGTGGCGGCATAAACATCAGCAAATTCAGCGCGTGACTGTTTAAACCCGGTCGTACTGGCGTTCGCAATATTATTACCGATAACTTTCAAATCTTCAGATGCGGCATTAATGCCGCTGAGTGCTGAGCGAAATGGCATGGTCTATTCCTCTTTACTAACCGTTAAAATATCTGTCTAACCGAACTCATGGCCTTTGCGCCACCGTTGGCGAGATTCAGAGTCATCTTCTGGGCATTGGCACCAAGCGAAACACTTTCAACCGAATCAACCACCATGGTCTTGACTGCCTGCTGTTTTCCATCGGCAACAATTTCCGCCTTGATGCTATAGTTGCCGGGCACTGCCCGGCCATTATTTTCGAGTTTGCCCTCTTTATTGAGGCTCTGTTTCGTTCCATCCCATTTAAAATGCACCAATCCCTTAGGGCGGCTGCCCATATCCAGCGTTTTCACTTCCTCCCCCTTGGCATTAAGGATATGAACTTTCAGGTTTGAGCTGCTCATGGGAAGTTCAACCGCACCACTGATTCCACCCTTGGATGAAAGCTTCGCAATATCACCCGGTATCAGAACCTTGCGGCCCACCATGCTGGAAGCCTGCAGGGCATAACTGGATTTCAGTGAATCCGACAGCGAGGCAAATGATTCCTTGATGTCCTTTAGCCCGCTGACCGCGCTGAACTGCGCCATCTGGCTCAAAAATTCACCGTCCGCCATCGGTTTAAAGGGATCCTGATTCTTCATCTGTGTCATCATCAGCTTCATAAATTCTTCCTGACCCAGATGCGGCTTCTCCTTAGCCTGCTGTTTCTTTGTTTTGGTCAGGCCAAGGCTTTCAAATGAAGCAGCGTTGGGTTTGTTGATGTTCTCCATGGTTCTCTCCCTACTGGCCCATCGACAATGTGCGCATGAGCATCTGTTTAGCGGAATTCATCACTTCCACATTGGTCTGATATGAACGGGAGGCTGAAATCATATTCGCCATTTCCTCAACCACATTGACATTGGGCATAAACACATAGCCGTCTTTATTCGCCAGCGGGTTACCAGGCTGATATTCCCGGCGAAGGGGTTTCTGACTTTCCACAATGCCCACCACTCGCACACCCTTGACGGCGTCTTCCCCCGTCGCAAAATTATCGACAATAGCCGCAAATACCGGCTCCCGCGCACGATACGTTTTACCGGTGCTACTGCTGGCGCTGTTGGCGTTCGCCAGGTTACTGGATATAGTATTCAGACGAATAGTCTGTGCATGTAAGGCCGAGCCGGCGGTATCAAATAAATTAAACAATGACATGATTATTCGCCCCTGATCGCCGAGAGTATTTTGTTGAAACGGCCATTAATAATGCGCAGACTGGTCAGATAATGCATGGCATTTTCCGTGAAATCCGCCATCTCAACCTGGGTCTCCACGGTATTGCCATCCAGCGAAGGCTGCAGTGGCTGGCGATACAGCAGTTCAGTACCAAAAGTATCGGCCCCAGGCTGAATATGCATCTTGTTAGTCACGGTAAGTGGTTCGATCCGGCTGCCCGTTTCAGCCTCTGACAGGGCGGCTTTAAAATCAATATCCCGCGCTTTGTAGCCCGGCGTATCCGAGTTAGCCAGATTGGCGCCGAGAATACGCGCACGATAGGCCTGCATATTCAGCGCTTTTTCGTTTATTCCAAGAATACTGTCAAAACTCATCGACATACTGTTTGCCCTTTGTTCCCGTTTTTGATTACACGATACAAAATGCAACAGCCATGCCAACTTCAGGCGGCCTTGTTTTTCAATGCCCTGGGGGAGTTTTAGATGTATTTTACCGGCAGTGACGGCAAGCGAAAGCCGAAGCGGCAAACTGTGTCTGCACAGGAAAACGAAACGGAGAAAGTGTGAATGAACGCAGAGGACGTAGAGGCGCAAAGAAAATCTTTGTTTATTCGTAACTATTCAGGATAATTTCCAATATGATCTAATAACGTAGGGTGGCACGGTCTAAGTGCCCAGCGGATCAATGCCATCTGGCTTATGAGACAGAATATAAAAAATACCCAGGTTGACAGACAATCGAACAGCATGGTTTTCCGCGTGGGCGACCGGAGGAAGTGCCCGTGGCGCACAAAAATCGTGCCCACCCTACTGGGCTGAATAGTTACGTTTATTCTTGCGGCTTCTTACCTTGCCATGTAGTGCGCCATGAGCAGCAAAATCTAAAATTTGTCATTCCAACGAAAACCATAACCCTTTCTGAACCCGCGTGATTATTTCATGAAGAGATCAATATGTAATCTCTGCGTCTTTGCGCCTCTGCGTCCTCGGCGATTGATTACGGCAATCTCAAAAGCTGTTCAGCTCTTGAGCCGGTACACCACGCCTTCGGGGTAGCGTACCATTTCATAGGCTTTGCTGTAGCCAGTAGGAGACTCGGACCCCCCCAGAAACAGCAATCCACCGGGCTTAAGCACCTGAGCCATGCGATTAAGAATGTCGGCCTTCAGGTCACTGGCAAAATAGATCAATACATTGCGACAAAAAATGATGTCAAACTTCCCCAGCAAAGTATAGCTGTTCAAGAGGTTCAATTCAGTAAAACGAGTCCCCATACGAATTTCAGGTTTCACCGTCCAGCCGCCATCCTTGTTGTCAACAAAGAACCGTTGCCGGCGCTCATCCGTCAAACCTCGCCCCATACTCAGTTCATCATACTTGGCATCCTGGGCAACCTTGATAACAGTCGGTGAAATATCCGTGCCGACAATTTCCACTCGGCCGTTCAGTGCTCCGGGGTTAAGCTGCTTGAACTCGTGGAGCGTCATGCTGATAGAATAGATTTCCTGCCCCGTGGAACTGGCCGCCGACCAGATCCGAAGAGGGTTGATCTTCTGCTTGGCCAGTTCGGGCAAAAGCGATTTTTTTAGCATCTCGAAGGGGTAGCGATCACGAAACCAACTGGTCTCGTTAGTGGTCATGGCGTCGACGATGCGTTCCTTGAGTTTCGTATCCCGACCTTGACGCAGCTTCTCCAGCATATCGGAAAGACTGGGATAAGACAGTTCCTCAGACAGGCGATTCAGGCGGCTGGTGACCAGATAATGCTTGTTCTCACCCAGAACAATGCCACAGGCATCTTCCAGGATTTTCCGAAAAGCGTCGTAATCTGCATCTGAAAGTTTTAGTTGAGACACGTTTACCAGGTTCCTTATCCAGCAGCATGCAGGCCGGTTATTATGGGGAAATTCAAGACTGGGTAATACCCTTGCTTTTTAACAGCGAACGCACGGATTTGGCCAGCTCTTCCGCGTTGAATTTGGGTACAAACATATCCGCGCCAACCTGACTTACCATGTTTTTGTTGAAGGTGCCACTCAGAGAGGTATGCAGCAAAACAGGTAACCCCTTGAGCTGCTCATTCTTGCGAATTTCGGCCGTCAGGGTATAGCCATCCATTTCCGGCATTTCAACATCTGAGATAACCGCATCAATCTGATCGTGAATATTTTCATTGTTCTTACTCATGCTCAGGAGGGTATCAACACCTTCCCGCCCATTTTTTGCCAGTATGCAGTCCATCCCCAGTTGCTCGAGCGTTCGCTTGATCTGGTTTCTGGCCACACTGGAATCATCCACTACCAATAGACGAATAGGACGCTCATTGTCTCCTTCCAGTTGCGTCGTATCCGAGATGTCCGTCATCACTCCGACAAGCTCGGCCAGAATTTTTTCTACATCAATGAGTTCAATCAGTTCTCCATCCACTTCGGTAACCGCTGTCATATAGTTTTGGGAACCCAGGCCCTTGGGGGGCGTTTTAATATCTTCCCATTTCATATTAATGATACGATCGACTGCGGTCACCAGAAAGCCCTGTATCGTGCGATTGTATTCAGCGACAATCACAAAAGCCTCATCGGCATTTTCAATGGGTTTCTTGCCAATCGCCATACCTAAATCCAGTATGGCTATTGTTCTGCCTCGCATATTGGTAATGCCACGCACGATGGGATTAGCAGTGGCCATGCGCGTGAGTGGCGGGCACTGAATCACTTCCTGAACCTTGAACACATTGATGCCAAAACGCTGATGCCCCCCCAGCGTGAATAACAGGAGTTCAAGTCTGTTTTCACCTACCAGCCGGGTTCTCTGATCCACCCCATCCAAAATACCTGCCATACCCTGCTCCATTTATGCTCATGTTTCAGACATGGAATTATTATCGGCTGGCCCAGGCTTTACTTAAGCATGAGGTCCCTGGTGGGGAACGACTTCAACTACTCAGGATTCATGGTGGTGATATTGTTTTAAAAAGAACTGATTTTTTCAGCGGCTTCTACATCACTTCATAACGGTAACTATTCGGCCCTCTTGGAGAGGGTTTTCAGCACTCAATACCTTGATGCGTTACAAGAGAATGCGTCACCCGTAGGTTGCTGCTGAATAAGATGGAGCCCAACCATGCAGAGGCTCCCAACGTTAATCCAAAAGGCCTCCCCTGCCACGTCACGTCACGATAGCCTGGCGGTGGCATATCAATTGCATTATTCACGCACACAACCGTTGTCAGAATTGCCGGTACAGCCGTCTAATGCTGACATTTTTTGTAGTTTCAATACTTTAGGAACTGTCATGCTTCGTCCCCAGACACAATATGGCGTCAAAATACCGACGAGCATACTATTTAGCCTTTTTAACGACTTGTTATCTAAAGAAATAACTTTTAATGCCGATACTGTCTACCGAAGGCGCTGGCCTGCCATGCTAATAATCATCTTATTACTGGCATTTTCAGTTGAGGCCTACGCCCGGGATTATGAATCCATTGAGAACATACGCCACACCATGCAACATTATATAAAGAATAATCTGCTACAGGACAAAAACAGTGGCTATGAAATCGGAGATCTCGATCCGCGTCTTAAGCTGGACAAATGCGACCGGCCACTTGAAATATTTGACTCCGCCAATACCCGGCTTATTGGGCACAGCAGTCTTGGCGTACGTTGCCGGGGCAGTAAAATGTGGACAATCTATGTCCCCATCAATATCATTCGCTACGCAAGGGTACTGGTGGTGAGAGAGAACTTGTCCCGAGGAAGTATTCTGCACGCCAGTGACCTTACCACCCGGCGGCTTAACGTTTCCCGGCTTTTCAACGGTTATTTTACAGACAAAACCGAGGTTCGGGGTAAAGTCCTGAAACGCAGCCTGCGCCGTGGCGATATTTTGACTAATGGCATGCTGGACGTGCGAAAACTGATCAAACGAGGGGATATTGTTACTATTATGGCCTCCAGCGGCACGCTTGCCATCCGCGTCGAAGGGGAAGCCCTCATGGATGGCCGCAAGGGCGATCTCATCCGGGTCAGAAATCATAGCAGCCACCGTGAAATTCAGGCCGTAGTCGTGGCCACAGGTGTGGTCAAGGTCAGTATGTAAGCATGTTTTTTATATTTACTATCAAGTTTCAGGGCAGCACGCCGCTACATCGGACAGCGATCTATAGGTCACTACCGACTCCGCCAGCCGCGAAGCCGTCAAATAGATCCAGGAGCAGTTACCATGGCTAATGACATTACAAGCATCCATTCATCAAGGACCCAGCAATCTGGAACACGCCAGTCCCAGCGGCTTGATAAGGCGGACAGCAAAGAGAGCAGCAACACCAGTACCAGTAGCAGAGTATCATCTGATGCGGCCGACAAGGTCAGCCTGACCAGTACGGCTACGCGCCTGAAAGACATCGAACATCGCCTTACTTCTGAATCGCCGATGGATGATAATCGGATCAAACGGGTAAAGTCAGCCATCAGCAACGGCGAATACGATGTTAACCCGGACCGCGTCGCCCACAAAATGATCAACCTCGAAGACTCACTGCATTCCTGAGTCCTGCTTATCCTGTAGGGTGCAATCATGGCCATTGCTGAACTCAGCATTATTCTTCAAGATATTACCGAACACCTGACGCAGCTTGTGCATACGCTGGAAAGCGAACATCTGGCCCTCGTTGACAATGATCTGGATGCCATCATCCAAGCAGCCAGCGACAAGAACTGCTTATTTGAACTTCTTGAAGATCTGGAAAAGGAACGCCACGCTCTACTACTGGCTGCGGGACTTGATTTTGACCGTAACGGCATCATGGCTTATCTGCAACGCAAGACATCCCAGACAAGAAACGAAACTGGCGCCCTCTGGCAGCAGATCGAGACCCTGACCCACCAATGCCGCAGGCAAAACCAGATCAACGGCATTATGCTGGAAAAAAATCGCCGTCGCACCGAAAAAGCCCTGGCGATATTGAAAGGCCAAACCCCACAGACCGCCACCTACACGGCTACCGGCGAAACCTGCCACACTCAACCACGCCACAGTCTGGCCAAAGCCTGAAAAAACACCGGAACTTTCGGTCTCCCATAGCCGCAAGGCATAGCGAGTGCTAAAATAGATGCCGTTTTATAGGAAATCTGATTAATTCTGCCGTTCGTGGTGAGTCCTTCGACTTTCGAACGTTCGTGGTAAGTCCTTCGACTTTCGAACGTTCGTGGTAAGTCCTTCGACTTTCGAACGTTCGTGGTGAGCTGGTCGAACCATGAACAGAAAACAATGTTAAATCATCATGCTCTATATTTGCTCACCCTTCGACAGGCTCAGGGCGAACGGAATTAATCAGACTTTCCTTATTATTAAATATGGGGCCGTAGCTCAGCTGGGAGAGCGTCGCGTTCGCAATGCGAAGGTCGGGAGTTCGATCCTCCTCGGCTCCACCATTTTCCTCATAGGCCCCGGTAGCTCAGCAGGATAGAGCAGCCGCCTCCTAAGCGGCAGGTCGGACGTTCGAATCGTCTCCGGGGCACCAACTCCACAACGGTCGAAATGGTTTCTGTTTTACACTCCCGGTCTCTAGCAAGAATGCATACGGTGGCAAGCGGCCTGGTAATGTCCTTCGACAAGCTCAGGACGAACGGGGGACGGGAGGGACGCGGGATAAACGGGAGACGGGGGAGGCACGTATGGTTTATAAAAAAACATCCATCAAGCATCGTTCATAAGACCCCCCCGTTCGTGCTGAGCTTGTCGAAGCACAATCTGAACAGCTCATACTATATCCTTCGACAGGTTCACTAAAGGGTACTTCATCCCGAGTTCAGGTTAATTGGGCACGTATGGTTTATAAAAAAACATCCCTCAAGCATCGTTCATAAGACCCCCCCCCCGTTCGTGCTGAGCTTGTCGAAGCACAATCTGAACAGCTCATACTAT
>CAZQVV010000092.1:0-10619 GCA_964596835.1 uncultured Thiohalophilus sp.
GAAATGGCGATATTCTGGTGAATGGTTTTCAGAGTACGCCGTGACAATTTGACTGCCAGACTTATTTTTTTAAGATCATCCCGCATTAATATTATATCTGCGCTATCCATCGAAACATCGGTACCGGAACCCACCGCGATGCCCACATCGGCACGTATCAGCGCCGGGGCATCATTCACTCCGTCCCCCACCATCGCTACGCGTTCGCCCTGTGCCTGTAGCGTCTTGATCATGGCATCCTTGTCCTCTGGCAGAACCTCGGCCATCACGTTCATGCCACCCAGTTCCTGAGCAATAGCGTTGGCAACGCGCTGTCTGTCACCGCTTAACAGGGTCATTTTGATTCCCTCTTGTCGCAGTGCGTCTACCAGAGGCTTGGCCTCTGCGCGCAGGCGATCGGCGATGACCATAACGGCAACGTGCCGGCCTGCCTGTGCTACATGTACACAACTCATGCCCCTCTCTTCATAGTCCTGCGCCTGGGCAAGCAGTTCCGGATCCTGTGTGACAGCGTGTTTCTCCAGCCACGCAGGGGTGCCACAATCCATTGGTACCCCATCGACCTGACCGGAGACACCATAACCCGGCTCATTGTGAAAATGCCTTAGCTGGCCCTGATCAGGCCTCAACCCCATCTGTTCCGCTTCCTGAATAATGGCGTCAGCGATACTGTGCTCCGAGTGGCGCTCCAGAATGGCGGCCTGCGCTAACACCTCATCACGCCCAATCCCCTTCACGGTCAGCATCGTGCTGACACTCATGCGACCCTCCGTCAGCGTGCCGGTCTTGTCGAAAACAAAGTGCGTAATGGAAGAAAGCGTCTCCAGCACTTCACCGTTTTTCACCAGGATCCCGTGACGTGCGCCCAGCCCGGAAGCCACCGCAATAGCCATGGGCGTTGCCAGTCCGAAGGCGCAGGGGCAGGTTATGATCAATACCGATGTTGCCGCCATCAAGGCTTGTTCAAAATCCTGCTGCAGCCAGTAGCCAAAGGTGAGCGCCGCCAGCAACAGCGTTGCCGCCACAAACCACGGCACAATGCGATCCGTCAGACACTGTATAGGCGCCTTCGAAGCCTGGGCTTCTTCCACCAGGCTGATAATGCGTCCCAGTGCTGTATTGCGCAGAATACTCTGCACCTCAACCGTCAGCGCGCCCTGTATATTCACGGTACCGGCGGACACCTGATCCCCGTGCTGTTTTTTGAGTGGCTGCGACTCGCCACTCAGCATGCTTTCATCGACCACGCTATGGCCCTCGACCACACAACCATCAACGGGAACACGGGCGCCGGGTTTGATCAGCACCCGTTCTCCCATTTTGACTGAGCGCACAGGGACGATCTGCGCCTCTCCCTCACGCAGTACACTGGCGACACGCGGTTGCAGATTCAGCAGGCGCTGGGTGGAAGCCACCGCGTGGCGTTTGGAGAGAGATTCCAGGTGCCGCCCCACCAGGAGAATAAACAGAAAATTGACGACCGTGTCGTAGTACACTTCGCCAGTGGCTGTGGGATTCAGGGTGACATACACCGAGTATAGCCAGGTAGACGTGGCGCCAATGGCAACGGGCAAATCCATGCCCAGACGCAACCGGCGCAGACCGCTCCAGGCGCCTTTTAGAAAAGGCCAGCCGGAATAGAACAGCGTTGGCGTCGCCAGTGAGAAACCGACCCAATAGAACAGACTTCGGAACTCGCCCTTGTCCGCGCCGCTGTAAAGCGCGATGGAAACCCACAGCAGGTTCATCATGGTAAACCCGGCAAAGGCCATACGAAACAGCAGGGCGCGGTTCTCCTGTTTCAGTGCGCCTTCGGCGGCCTCGGGATCGTAGGGCGCGGCGCGGTAGCCGATGTCAGCCAGGCGCTGCAAAACCCGAGAAAGCAGGATGCGCCGGTTGTCCCAGCGCAGATGCAGACGACGACCACTGAGATTGACGTTGGCCGTCAGCACGCCGTCCAGGGGTGCCAGGCTGCGTTCAATCAGCCAGACGCAGGCGGCGCAGTGAATCCCCTCGACCAGCAGATGAATATCGCGTATCTCTGCCAGTTTCGGCACAAATTCGGCCTGCACTTCGTCGAGATCATAGAGTTCAAGATCGCCTGGTGGTTCCGGCGGCGGCGCTAACAGGTGGCCTTCGGGGGTACGTTGGTAGAAACCTTCAAGACCGGCGTTAAAAATGGCCTTGCACACCGACTCACAACCGAAACAGCAGAAGCGCCGTTGGGCGCCGTCCAGGCGGGTACTGAAATTAGTTCGATCTGACAACGGCAGGCCGCAGTGGAAACAGGTGGAAACCGCCTGCGCGTCAGCACTCATGCGCGTGCTCTGCTCACTCAGTGAGGCTTGACAAATATGCGCTGGGTGATCAAATCATAACTTTCACCCGCCTGGCTGACTTTCAGCTTCAAATCCCAAACGCCTTTAAGGGGAAATACAGCCCGGGCCTGATACTGACCGGGGGCGAACGCCTGCATCGTTAGCCTGAAGTCAGCGTCGGCATCCGAAGGTCGGTAGGCCTGCATTTCAACGTCTAGATCATCAACCGCGAGACCCTGCCGGTCAACCACATCGAAGCGCAGGATATGTGCCTGTCCAAGTATCAGTTTTTCCGGCACATCCAGTTTGAAACTCCAGCCCAGGGCATGACGCGCTGTTCGCTCTTTAATGAAGTTTCGTTCCAGATCCTGGCCTTTTTCATAATAGTCTTCCTCGACCAGACCCGAATTGGTCACGATAGCCAGCGTTATCATGACGGCATTCACCAGCAGCACAACGGTTACCAGTGCAATCCAGCCCAGTACCCAGGGATTGTGCAATCCCTCTTTATTCGACTGTGAAATGGCTTTGCTATTCATACTTCTCGCTCCTGTCATCATTACCGGTAGTGCCCTGTTTAGCCGGGACTAAAAAACATGCTTTTATATTCTACTATGGCATCTTTGCCGATCATTCTTGCCCTGAACATTATCGTTATACGCGTCTCATGCAGATTCTTTTTCGGGATTCTGATGAAAACGGTATGCGCCGTCACGCCTCCTTCACGCAGGGTCAGAAGCTTGTCCACACCCTTGACCCGCATGCCTTCGGGACCTGCTACCGACAGCTTCACCTGTGCATCCCGGTCGGTCTTGTTAAGCAACTTGAGTACATATTTATTCTGGATACTGTTGTCACTTTCCAGCACAAATAGCGGTTGGCGTTCGTGCAACACCTTGAGTTCCAGTGATCCCAGATGTGTCAGGCCATAGAGTATGCCGCTGAGCGCAATCAGCATGATAGTGAAATAGATCAGAACACGGGGCCGTTTGTACAACGGAATATCATGCTTGCCCAGGATGTCGTCCAGCGAGGCATAGCGAATCAGCCCGTGCGGCTTTCCAATTTGATCCATGACTGAATCACAGGCATCCAGACACAGGCCACAGGTGATGCAGCCTTCCTGCTGGCCTTCGCGGATATCAACACCGGTCGGACAAACCACCACACACTGGTTGCAGATGATGCAGTCACCCTGATCTTTCGGCGTTCCGTCTTTTTTCAGGCGTCCGCGAGGTTCACCTCGCTGGGCATCATAGGTCGGCAGGATGGTTTCACTGTCATACATCACACCCTGAATACGCGCATAGGGACAGAGCCAGAAACAAACCTGTTCACGCATGAAACCGGCAAGAAGAAAGGTTCCGCCGGTAAACAGGCCGATGACGACCATCGCCGTAGTTCCTGCCTGCAAGGTGAGCAGATCCCACCATAGCTGCCGTGCATCGGTAAACCAGGCAACAAAACTGATCCCCGTAAACACGGAAATCAATAGCCAGAAAAAATACTTCGTTGCACGCAGGCGCAATTTGTGCGGCGTCCAGGGACTCTGATCCAATTTGCGCCGTGCAGCAGGCCTGCCTTCCAGCTTTTCCTCTATCCAGGTGAAGGCATCGGTCCAGATAGTCTGAAAACAAAAATAGCCACAAAAGACCCGACCAAGCATGGACGTAACCACCGCCAGCAGAATGGCGAAGAAAAGCAGCACCAGGGATAAAATCCAGACATCCTGAGGCAGAATGGTAATATCATAGAAGTGAAACTGGCGATGGGGAATATCCAGCAAAATCGCCTGACGATCACCGAAGCGCAGGTAGGGACCGAAAAAATAAATCAGCCAGACCAGCGAACTAATGTTCTTCAGCTTACGAAAACGTCCCGGCATACGCCTGGCGTGAATGGTCTTCTCGCCGGTATTGACATGCCATGCACCCAGTTCTTCATAGATTGCGCTTTCAACGCCGTTCTCATCTTTACTCAAGGTTCGCTCCCATACGCGCTACTGAAAACAGCAGAGCAGCTAAACGGTATGGCAAAAAAATCAGTCACTATTCAGCTTCCTGGGGTGGAGTCTCCAGCCGCTGTCGATAATAGCTTGAAACAGGCCGATTTGATCCCTTCAGGGCAATGAACAAGCCGTAGGTGGGTGCTGAGCAACGCGAAGCCCAACAATAAGCGGTTTCGCCTGTTGGGCGACCGAAGGAAGTGCCTGTGGTGCTTCGCCATAAAGATCATGGCTCAGCGCCAACCTACATTTTAATAGCTCTGGGTCATTAGCCCATATTGGCAATTGCGCTGAATAGTTACAAAAATCAATGCATTTTTTCAACCGACCAGAGGCAGTGGCACTGACATTTCTGACGCGGAAATAACATGACTTTAATCGTTCGTTAATAACATTTTATTCTTTGCGCCTCGGCGTTTAATACGGGCGTTTGCAGACAGATCCCGATTATTGACCGCCACCCAGCCTGTAGACATAGACCGCCAGTTTCTTGATGTCGGTCTTTGACAGCTTACCGCCGCCAAACTTGGGCATCTCAGCATTGCGGGTTCTGGGATCAGAGGGATCGTTGACACCATGCGTAATGGTATAGGTCACACTTTCTTTCGTGCCCGGTGCAAAGCGCCAGATACTGTCCATCAGGTTGGCCGACCCCAATGCTGCCATGCCTTTGCCGCTCGGTGTATGGCAACCGACACAGCCTTTCTGCATATATAACGGTTCTTTAGTCACCTTGCCGACAACGATGGCGCTGGCCAGTTTGTCGATTTCCGCATGAGTAAGCTTCATCCCGCCCATCTTCGGCATCATGCCGCGACGGCCATGGGTGATACTCTGCTCAATGATCCCGATACTGCCGCCATAAAGCCAGTCATCATCGGCCAGCACCGGAAACCCTGGATTACCGGAACCCCCTGCGCCATGACAGGCGGCACAGTTGTCGCCAAACAGCACCTTGGCGGAATCTACGGCATACTCGCTTAGCTCGTTATTAGCCAGAATCGCTGCTGCCGACATGCCCTTTAGCCTGTTTTCATATTTGGCGCGTACGGACTCGATTTCCCGCATGTCCTGCTTGTATTCCTTGATCGAAGTCCAGCCGATCAAGCCTTTGAAATGACCGTGTAGCAGAGGCCAGGAAGGATAAATTAAAGTGTAAACCAGGATGAACATCCAGCTCGCATGTAAGCCAATCCACCACCACCTCGGCGGCTGGTTCAACAGCTCAGCCAGGGTCTCGTCCCACACATGTCCTGTGGTCGGTACGCTGTATGGATCTTTCTTTTCACTCATTTCTTTTCCTCCTTATCCAAACGGTCGTCATCAAACAGGATATAACGCTGGGCTTCCAGGTTATCCTTGTTTTTCGGGTGGAAAATCAGTATGTAGGCAACCAGCATGATAATAAATACGCTTACCGTCATGATCATGCCGATCCAGTCATGCAAGGTCATTGCCGCCCAGTCGGTAGCGAAATATTCTTTGAGGCTATTCACGATAATCAATGCTGTCGTCAAACCGAACCATGGTGCCCAGCACCTGCAGAAAGGCAATGACGGCATCCTGTTCCGTCTTGCCTTTGACCTTGGCGGCAGCCGTGGCAATATCTGCATCGGTGTAGGGCACCCCAACTATTCTCATGGCTTTCATAGTGGCCACGGTTTCATCTGGATCAATGGTACTTTTCTCCAGCCAGGGATAGTTTGGCATCACCGATTCCGGTACCACCGAACGCGGTGCGTGCAGATGCCGCCGATGCCATTCATTGGAATACTTGCCACCCACACGCGCCAAATCCGGCCCGGTGCGTTTTGAGCCCCACTGGAAGGGATGGTCGTACATGGATTCGGCCGCCAGCGAATAATGCCCATAGCGTTCCTTCTCGTCACGGAAAGGACGGATCATCTGTGAGTGGCACAAATAACAGCCTTCACGGATATAGACCATGCGGCCCATCAGCTCCAATGGTTTGTAGGGCCGAATGCCATCACCGGCTTTCCAGTCATCCAGGCTTTCGCCGGGTTTGCGCTGCCAGAGAATTTCAGGATGCTTGTTATATTCCATCGTGCCCTTCAGATAGAATAGGGGGACGATTTCCACCAGCCCACCGATGGACAACAGCACCATAAGCATTAACAGCATGAGCAAGCCACTGCGCTCGACCTTGTCCTGCAATTTTGTTGAATAGTATTTATCTGCCATTGCTCTTCTCCTCCTTAATCAGGCGTTAGCCGTGGCAAGAGTGGCGCTGCGCCGGGCGCTGGCCGTGCGAATAGTCATCACCACGTTATAGAGCATGACCGCACCACCCGACCAGTAAACCATGCCACCTATCGCGCGCATGACATAATAGGGATGGACCGCCGCAACCGATTCGGCAAAGGTATAAGTCAGGGCACCAAAGGCATCATAGTCACGCCACATCAGACCCTGCATAATGCCGGAGACCCACATGGCGGTGATGTAGATGACCGTACCGATAGTGGCCATCCAGAAGTGCATGTTCACCAATTTGGCGGAATACATGCGTGTGTTCCACAGGCGTTCCACCATGTGATACAGCGCACCAGCAGCCACCATGGCTACCCAGCCCAGGGCACCGGAGTGTACGTGACCGATGGTCCAGTCGGTGTAATGGGAAAGGGCATTCACGGTTTTCACCGACATGACCGGGCCTTCGAAGGTGGCCATGGCGTAGAAGGCCAGGGAGATGATCAAAAAGCGCAGCACGTAGTCGGTGCGCAGTTTGTCCCAGGCGCCGGAGAGCGTCATCATGCCGTTAATAGCCCCACCCCAGGAAGGAATGATCATGGCCAGGGAAACGGCTGCGGCCAACGAGCCGGTCCAGTCCGGCAGGGCGGTGTATTGCAGATGATGCGCGCCCAGCCAGACATAACCGAACATCAGCGTCCAGAAGTGAACCACGGACAGACGATAGGAGAAGATCGGCCGGTTGGCCTGCTTGGGAACAAAATAATACATGATGCCGAGGAAGCCGGCCGTCAGATAAAAGCCCACCGCATTGTGGCCCCACCACCACTGGATCATGGCATCCTGCACCCCGGAGAACACCGAGTAGGACTTGAACAGACTAACCGGAATAGCCAGGCTGTTCACCACATGTAGGTAGGTGATCATCACCATCATCCCAAGAAAAAACCAGTTGGAGACATAGATATGAGAGGTCTTGCGCCTCATCATGGTCATAAAGAAATTGAAGGAATAGCTCAACCAGACTACGGCAATTGCCAGGTCGATGGGCCATTCCAGCTCGGCGTATTCTTTGCCCTGGGTGAAACCCAGCGGCAGGGTGATCACGGCGGAGAGGATGATCAGGTTCCAGCCCCAGAAGGTGAACCAGGCCATGCGATTGCTCCACAGGGGCACCCCACAGGTACGCTGCACCGTGTAGAAAGCAGAGGCCATGAGTGCACAACCGCCAAAAGCGAAAATGACGGTGTTGGTATGCAGGGGACGAAGTCGGCCAAAGGATATTTCGGCAATATCCAGGTTCAGAACCGGCCAGGCCAGTTCCGATGCAATATAAACCCCGATCAAAGTACCCACCACAAGGTAGATTACCGCAGCAACGGTAAACCACCGCACAACCTCAAAGTTATATTTTTCTTCTACCTGTGTTATTGCCACGAGTAGCCTCCTCTTTGTGTTGACAACATTAATGTCGTTGCTGGAGCATCAAAAATCTAAATAAAATTGACCGCCTGTGTGAATTAATCGCCCAGGAAAATACCGGGGTACGACACATTTACAGCGACTGAAAGTGGGCGGTTTATTATTATTCGAAAACGAGATTTAAATACCTGGCAACAGGCCACCCTCATGGCCTTTTTGAATTCCCATACATAGGGAACCGAGCGTAGTATACCTAAATTTTGGAACCTGTCCAAATAAACAGACAAATAATAGATGAAATTTGCGCCTGGTCCAATTCCAGACTCAGATTCAGAAGGATTTGACATCACAGCATCCCTGTCGGTCAGTAGTAGAATTACTCTGAACAATATTAGTATAAAATCATCATGGTTCCAGTCTAATATTCAGCATTGCGGTTGCCGCGTCGTCAAGATAATCCAGAATGGCCAATAAGGGAGCATTGAGCCACTGGTCAATGGCTTCGATATTTTCATCCACCCCGGGATAATTCCCCTGCACTTTGTTAGCAATCCAGCCCTGCAGCGTTGCACCACTTTGCTCAATAGCCCGGGCGCTCAACAGTGCATGATTAATGCAGCCCAGACGCAAGCCCACTACCAGCAGCACCGGCAGTTCCAGCCCGATGGCCAGATCAGCTACCGTCTGTTGCCGGTTCAACGGCGCCAACCAGCCGCCCACGCCCTCCACAAGAATAAAGTCTGACTGGCCTGCCAGACTTTGGAGTGACTGTTTTATGATTTCAAAATCAATTTCGACCCCGGCCTGCGCAGCAGCGATATGGGGTGCCATGGCCTCAGGAAAAGCATAGGGATTAACCTGCGCATAAGGCGCATCAATACTCGCAGCCTGCTGCAAACTCAGGGCATCATCGTTGATAAAGTGATCGTTTATTTTTGTTGCCCCGCTGGCGACCGGCTTCATCGCCGCCGTGCTCACGCCCTGCCGCTTAAGCATATTAAGCAACGCCACGCTGACAACGGTTTTGCCGATCCCGGTGTCGGTCCCGGTAACAAAAATACCGCGTGCTGTTTTCATTTTTATCGTACCTTTTATCAGACATTCAATATAAACGCGGGGGACGCAAAGGCGCAGAGTTTTAGAAGATCAAATACGTTATGAATTTTGTGCATGGTTTATTCATAAACCACTTTGCCGAAAACAGCCCGCCCTATGCTTCTGCGTAATGTATAATCCACCCTGTTCAATACATATTAACCTAACCTGGATAAACCACAAGATAAGTACCTTCACGAAATAATTTTCTACAAAATGCGCAGAAAATTATTTCTAAGCTACTAATATGTGCGGATTCACTGATTTTTGAGCCCGAGGAACTCGAACCGGACACCGATCTGCGTTTGCAGTTCAAGACGATCAGCAACATGCCCGAGGAAGAACGTCAGATCGTCAAACAGTTGCTGGAAGGGATGATTATCAAGTACGAGGCCGAACGCTGGTCATCGAAGACGCGATAACCCGCCAGCAGCTAAAGAGAAAAAAACGACAGGCAAAAAAACCCCGGATTCATCACTGGCCGAAGTCAGGAGAGGAAGTGCCCGGGGACTGTACTTTGACCATAGTGATACGAGCCCCTTTATGCAAGCTGACTTTGCCCAAAAATTAAAACGTGTGCTCTCGACGGAATGGCTGGCGGCTTACCAACTGCAACTGGCCGGGGATGGCAATCGTAACCTGTTCAGTCACTACGCCTGGAACATGGCGCTCAGTGAAAGCCTGTACGCCACGTTGCAGTTGTTGGAATCGGGTTGCGCAATACCCTGGATCAGGCCGCCCGCGCGCACTTTGCTAAAGCCGACTGGTTTGAGGACAGCGCCATTATCCAGCCCCGCGATCAAGCCACGGTGAGCAAGGCCAAAAGGATGTTACTCAACAAAAATAAAACGCTGGAACCCGGGCGGATCATTGCAGAGCTGAATTTTGGGTTCTGGATCAGCTTGCTGGACAAACGTTACGAGCAAACACTCTGGCCTGCGCTCATTAAAACCAGTTTCCCGCACATGCCGAGAAAAATGCGTACCCGAAAAAACCTGTCCCGACGGTTCAACAAAATCCGCCTTCTGCGTAACCGGGTGTTTCATCATGAACCCCTCTGGTACTGGCAGAATCTGGCTCAACAGCATGACGCCATTTTAGAAGCCCTTTGCTGGATTGAACCGGCCATGCAAGATCTGGCCGGGGTGGTTGATCGCTTCCCGGACATTTATCAAAACGGGTTAACGGATATTGAAAATAAAATGAAACAGTTTTGTTAAAATCGATTGATCTGATTTTTTAAAACCGTGGTCTGTCCCCTATACTCCTTAGTTTAGGAATAGCTGAGTAATTCCACCTATTATTGCAACCCAAGAAATAATAATCACAAATTTTTTATACTCTAAATATAATGTATGTGCCGGATCAAATGCATTAGAGTTAAAAATAAAAATGCGATATAAAATCATTAGGTTGATTACACCTATTAGTACTGATATTAATCCATGCGCGTTCACTTATCAGACTCGTTACATCATTTTTAAATAAAAATAAATCTGTCCCCTTTTATCCGTGGTCGAGTAGACGGATTCTCCCAACATGCAAACAAACCATACCCAATAACCAGA
>CAZQVV010000093.1:0-7883 GCA_964596835.1 uncultured Thiohalophilus sp.
TCACGGCCATGATGATTAGATCAGGCTGTTCGGTGTTATGGGCGTTGGAGCTGATGACCACCGCCGGGCGGTGGACTGATCGGTGAACGGAAACGGCACCAGGATGATGTCAGCGAACTCAAAGGGCGTCATAGACGGCATCGGCCGGATTGTCCCACACCTTTTTCAAACTCGGCTCGGCGGTTCTCATCGCGGCCTGTGTTAATTGCCGCGTCTGATCACGTTGTTTAATAAAATCGATAAAATTTTCTACTTCATTGATACGCTCCGGCGGCAGGGCTTCGAACTTGTTGATTAGTTTATTAATGTGGTTGCGTTCTGCGGCCATGATCAAATCCTCCTGTGTTTAGCCTGTTGCCTGGTAAGTCTGACGCGCCCTGGCATCGCGCAGAAGTGAATCCTGATTGTACAGAATTTATTGTGCATCAAAAGATAAAAGCTGCCCGCCAACGCTGGCCTCATACATCAGTCCGCCCCTGGCTATCGTGAATATGGCTACGCCACTGGAGTAATCGACGTTGGCCGAAGCGCCGTAGGTGGCGGCGACGGCGGATAGCTGGGCACCAAGTTCAAAATTTCCTTTCTTAAAGCGCGTCATGGCTTGTTTGTCCTTGAAAAAAATAATTTCGCGGTAAGCCTGTCCGCCTAACTGAAAACCGAAGCTTAGCTGGCTCAGACTGCTGCTGCCGATAACTCTGCCCTGCTGAAATACCGTGCCGCTGCCGTAGGCACCGCCAATTCCCATAGCGCCCTTGACAATGTTGGGATAGACCACATAACCGTAGGCTTTGGCAAAAAAACGGCTGAGTTTCGGATCCGCTTTTTTGAACGCGGCAATGGCCGTCCTGGCTTCATTTTTCGAGTCAGGATCCCAACCAGCCGTCGCGCTGGAAGAAAATAGCGTTATAAACACAAGTGTCAAACTAATGAATAACTTCATTGCATTCTCTCATTTCAATGGCGAACTATTTTTTCTTTAAGCAGATATTCCGCTTCCCGAACAAAGCGTTTGCGCTGTAATAACACCTGCCAGCGACTTCCTTTTAGTTGGCGCCAAAGCACCGCAGAACGCATGCCTGCCAGTAGTAAGGCTCGAACCAGGTTGGCAGTTGTATGGTTGGATAGACGCTGGCTGTCGCCTGTCACCATGATTTTGGGCTGCAATTGACTGACCGTATCCCCGTAGATTCCAGCCAGATTGGCGATAACGTTTTCATGCAGCAATGGGAAATGCGCGCGCTGGGCACGCGCGTTTTCTATGCCCTCGGAAAGCTGTGACATCATGTTGCCGTTTTTTGTCAGCTTGTTACACAAGTGTAGCAGGCTGATAACATAGCGGGCAATATCCATGTCCCGCTGTGCGCCACCCCCCAATTGCTGAATCAGGGAATGTAAACCGAGGTAAAGATTGTCAACGCAGCCATAAACGTCCATCGTAGTTTCGGGGCTGGTTACAAACAAGGTTTCCAGTGTTACCTCAATGTTACTGTTATCCATCTCAAAGCTTCCAGCCACGCTCTTGACCAGTGTGGCGGCCTGAAACATGCCGGCCAGAGCCAGGGTTCGCTCACGGATACTGCTCATGCTGTTTTGTCCTGTATGTTTTTCTGTGCGCTGTTTTGGCGCTGAAAGTGATTGATGACGCCACCGCCCAGGCATTCCTCGCCCTGGTAAAAAACGACAGATTGTCCCGGTGTGATCGCCCATTGGGGTTGTTCAAATACCACTTTGCAGATAGCGCCGTCGATCTCGGTGAGGGTGCAGGCGGCATCGGTTTGCCGATAGCGTGTTTTGGCGCTACAAATACAGGGCATTCGAGGCGGACCACCGGCTGTCCAGCTTAAATCAGAGGCTTTAAGTTCAAGATGGTAGAGCAGGGGATGATCATGGTGATCGACCACGATCAGCCGGTTGTTCTCCAGATCCTTGTCAGCCACATACCAGGTGGCCCCTTCATGACCGCGGATACCACCGATCCCCAGTCCTTGCCGCTGGCCCAGGGTGTAATACATCAGACCGTCGTGCTTGCCGATATCTTTATCGTCAGGGGTGACAATCTCGCCAGGCTGTGCGGGAATATAACGTTGCAGAAAAGTCTTGAAATCACGCTCGCCGATAAAGCAGATCCCGGTGCTGTCTTTTTTATTGAAGGTGATAAGTTGGTGTTTTTCGGCCAGTTGCCGGACCAGTGGCTTTTCCAGTTCGCCAATCGGAAACAGGCTTTTCGCCAGTTGTGCCTGGCCCAGGGTATAAAGAAAGTAGCTCTGATCCTTGTTCTGATCTTGACCCCTGAGCAAACGGTAGCGTCCATCTACACAGTCGATACGGGCATAATGACCGGTGGCGATTGCATTGGCGCCCAGAGACAGGGCGTAATCCAGAAAAGCCTTGAACTTGATCTCTTTGTTGCAGAGGATGTCCGGATTAGGGGTACGCCCGGCCCGGTATTCTGTCAGAAAATATTCGAATACTCGCTCCCAATATTGATCGGAAAAATTAACGCCCTGCAAACCAATGCCCAGTTTGTCACAAACCTGCCGGGCGTCTTCAAGATCCTCCTCGGCGTTGCAGTGCCCATTACTGTCATCGCCTTCCCAGTTTTTCATGAATACGCCACGCACAGTGAAGTTCTGCTGTTGCAACAGCAGGGCGGCAACCGAGGAATCCACACCGCCGGACATCCCGACGATAATCTGTTTAGTTTCTGATGGGGTCATTTAAACAAGCAACCTATGATCTTAGCGAGCATCATTCAAATATTCTCTGGCAAATTTGAGTTTATGCCATTGTCCCGGTTCCAGGCCGTCCAGTTTCCAGGGGCCGATAGCATCGCGGATCAGACGCAGGGTAGGGTAACCGACGGCAGCGGTCATGCGCCTTACCTGACGATTGCGGCCTTCACGCAGGGTAATTTCCAGCCAGCTTGTGGGGATATGGGCGCGATAGCGTACGGGCGGCTGACGCGCCCAGAGTTCGGGTTCGCGAATAGCCCTGGCCCTGGCCGGGTGGGTCAGGCCATCTTTGAGCTCCACCCCGTGGCATAGCTCTTGGATGTCCGTCGGATCCGGTTCGCCTTCAACCTGAACCAGGTAGGTTTTCGGCATTTTCTTTTTCGGATGGCTGATTCGGTGTTGCAGGGGGCCACTGTCAGTCAGCAGTAACAGGCCCTCGCTGTCCTTATCCAGACGGCCCGCAGGATACATACCAGGGCTGGAAATAAAATCCGCCAACGTGGCGGTCTCGCCGTCTCCATCCCGATCCGGGGAGAACTGGCAAAGTACGCCGTAAGGTTTGCAAAACGCGATCAATCGAGCCATTAGCGGGATTATATCAGCTCAGCAAAGATTAGCCTGTTATTGCTATAATCCCGCGCCAGTTGCTATTGATACAGTTTTTTTAAATAACGGAGCACGCATGGTTTACCAGAAAATCAAGATCCCGGAAAATGGTGAAAAAATCACCGTTAACACAGATAACTCACTGAATGTACCAAATAACCCGATCATTCCTTTTATTGAAGGTGATGGTATTGGCGTGGATATAACCCCGGTAATGCGCAAGGTTATTGATGCCGCAGTGGAAAAAGCCTATGACGGCAACAAACAGATTGCCTGGATGGAAATTTTTGCGGGTGAAAAATCCACCAAGGTTTATGGCGAAGATGTCTGGCTATCGGACGAGACTATGAAGGCCATTCGTGACTTCAGCGTTGCCATCAAGGGGCCATTGACCACCCCGGTCGGGGGCGGTATACGTTCGCTCAACGTGACTCTGCGCCAGGATCTGGATCTCTATGTCTGCCTGCGCCCGGTGCGCTATTACGCAGGTACGCCCAGCCCGGTAAAAGCACCGGAAAAAACCGACATGGTGATTTTCCGTGAAAATTCGGAAGACATTTACGCAGGCATCGAGTGGGCGGCCGGCACCCCAGAAGTGAAAAAAGTTATCGACTTTCTGCAGAATGAAATGGGCGTAAAAAAAATCCGTTTCCCGGAAACCTCAGGCATTGGTATCAAACCGGTTTCCAGCGAAGGCACCCAGCGGCTGGTGCGTCGCGCCATTCAGTACGCTATTGACAATAATCGCGCATCTGTGACCCTGGTGCATAAGGGTAATATCATGAAATTCACCGAAGGCGGTTTCAAGGACTGGGGTTATGCCCTGGCACGAGACGAATTCGGCGCCAAAGATATCGATGGCGGTCCCTGGTGTTCGTTCAAAAACCCGAATACCGGCAAGGACATCGTCGTCAAGGACGTGATTGCCGATGCTTTTTTGCAGCAGATCCTACTGCGTCCGGAAGAATATGATGTGATCGCCACCCTGAATCTCAATGGTGACTATATTTCCGACGCACTGGCGGCTCAGGTGGGCGGCATTGGCATCGCTCCTGGCGCCAATCTGTCTGACAGCATCGGCCTGTTCGAGGCAACTCATGGCACCGCACCCAAATATGCCGGTCAGGACAAGGTTAATCCCGGTTCTCTAATTTTATCAGCCGAAATGATGCTGCGGCATCTGGGCTGGACCCAAGCCGCGGATCGGGTGGTCAAGGGGATGTCGGCGGCCATATCGGCGAAAACCGTCACCTATGATCTGGAACGCCTGATGGATGGCGCCACACTGCTCGGCTGTTCCGACTTTGGTGATGCCCTGATCGCAAAAATGTAAGTGTATGAAAGAGGTTCTCAACGCCCTGTCGAGGTATATGGCCGGGTTCAGGGCGTTGAGAGCGTTTTCAATGCAAACCTGCCTGTTCTGACGAGGGTGGGCAATTGCTCAATTTGATAGCCGTTGCGTGCAGACCCTTGGGGCCCTGGATGCACTCAAATTCGACTACCTGCCCTTTTTTTAGTGTTTTGTAACCCTCCATGGTGATGGAGGAAAAATGAGCAAAGATATCATCACCGCCCTCTTCAGGCGCGATAAAACCATACCCTTTTGCGTTGCTGAACCACTTTACTGTACCCGTAGACATGCCGTCCTAGTCTCCTTGTCGCTATAACTTCTCAGACGCCGACCACTTGACTGGCGTCCTGCGAGTCAATAATTGCCTATATTTAACGGGGTTTTAATCTTAACCCTGTTTACAACAACTATAGCCAATAATTCTGAACTTGCATGTGAAAAGGGACACAAAATAATATCCCTGCACAGGCAGGGATTGAATCCGCTTTTTGCACGCCCAATTAAGTTAAACAGGCTTTCCTGAACGGGGGGAGAAGAAATCCTGTCCAGGGAATGCTTTCATAGGACTAGGCAGTGAAACAAAGGTTCAGCTAAAATCCTTATCTATGAGTAACCGAGAAAAAGACACCCCAGAATGGGATTCTAATGATGGTTTGGCGCTGGAATATGCAAAACCTGAGTTAAAACCGCCATCAATGTATAAAGTTGTGCTGCTAAATGACGATTACACTCCTATGGAATTCGTTGTACATATTCTGGAAATATTTTTTGGCATGAATCGTGAGAAAGCGACCCGCATCATGCTCAATGTCCATACCCGGGGCAAAGGCATCTGTGGCGTTTATCCGCGTGATATCGCAGAAACGAAAGTGGTTCAGGTCAATGATTATTCAAGCCAGAATGAACATCCACTGAAATGTACGATGGAAGCAGAAAGTTGAATCAATTGAGTAGAAGGAAATCGGCATGTTAAACAAAGAGCTGGAACTGACACTGAATAACGCATTTAAACGCGCACGGCAGTTGAATCATGAATTCATGACCGTCGAGCACCTGCTCCTGGCTTTACTGGATAATGATGCGGCCATTAGTATCCTGCGCGCCTGTGGCGCCAGTCTTGAATCTCTGCGCAAGGATCTATCCGCTTTTCTGGATGAAACCACGCCCCTGATGCCTATGGCCGAGGAACGTGAGACCCAGCCTACGCTGGGCTTCCAACGCGTCTTGCAGCGTGCGGTTTTCCACGTACAGTCGTCCGGAAAACGTGAGGTCAACGGTGCTAACGTGTTGGTGGCCATTTTCAGCGAGCAGGAATCCCAGGCGGTCTATTTCCTGAAGAAACAGGATATTTCCCGTCTCGAAGTCGTCAACTATATTTCTCACGGTATTTCCAGGATATCGGATAACGAGCAGGCGGATACCGGCCTCCACAGCGAGGAGGAACACCCTGAGACCGCTGCACCGAATCCGCTGCAACAGTACACCATCAACCTGAATGAGCAGGCCCGCAACGGCAAGATTGATCCGCTGATTGGACGCAAGCATGAAATTGAACGCACCATCCAGATCCTCTGCCGCCGCCGCAAAAACAACCCCTTGTTTGTCGGCGAAGCCGGGGTCGGTAAAACGGCGCTGGCCGAGGGCCTGGCGAAAAAGATCGTTGATGGCGAGGTGCCCGAAATTCTCAACAATTACACCATCTATTCACTGGATCTGGGTGCGCTGCTGGCCGGCACCAAGTATCGCGGTGATTTTGAAAAACGTCTCAAGGCGGTTCTGGCCGAGCTCAAAAAGGACCCGGGATCGGTGCTGTTTATTGATGAAATTCATACCATTATTGGTGCCGGTGCCGCATCCGGTGGGGCCATGGATGCCTCCAACCTGATTAAACCCGTACTCTCCAACGGCGAACTCAAATGCCTGGGCTCGACCACCTATCAGGAATACCGGGGTATTTTTGAAAAAGATCGGGCGCTGGCGCGGCGCTTCCAGAAAGTCGATGTCGCCGAACCCACGGTCGAAGAGTGCATTCAGATTCTGGAAGGACTGAAGACGCGTTTCGAAGAGCACCATGATGTTCGTTATACCCGCCAGGCTTTGCGCACCGCCGCACAACTATCCGAGCGTTATATCAATGACCGTCATTTGCCTGATAAAGCGATTGATGTCATCGATGAAGCCGGGGCGAATCAGCGCATGCAGCCTGTTTCCAAACGCAAGAAAACCATTGGCGTGCGTGATATTGAAAATATTGTCGCCAAAATTGCCCGCATTCCGCCAAAAACCGTGTCGTCCACCGATATGGAAGTGCTACGCAATCTGGAACGGGATCTGAAGCTGGTCATTTATGGTCAGGATCAGGCCATTGCCAGCCTCTCGACGGCGATCAAGCTGTCCCGCGCCGGACTGGGGCACGAAGACAAACCCATTGGTTCCTTCCTGTTTGCCGGCCCTACGGGGGTAGGCAAGACCGAAGTGACCAAACAG
The DNA here is from genome assembly GCA_964596835.1 of uncultured Thiohalophilus sp. Lineage (GTDB taxonomy): Bacteria > Pseudomonadota > Gammaproteobacteria > UBA6429 > Thiohalophilaceae > JAADGZ01. The sequence goes on from CAZQVV010000093.1 coordinate 7,177, forward strand.
ATGGCGCGCATCATGGGCATTGAGTTCATTCGATTTGACATGTCCGAATACATGGAAAGTCATACGGTGTCTCGCCTGATTGGCGCACCGCCTGGCTATGTCGGCTATGATCAGGGCGGTCTGCTGACCGAAGAAATCAGCAAGCACCCGCATGCCGTGCTGTTGCTGGATGAAATTGAAAAAGCCCACCCGGAAGTTTTCAACCTGCTATTGCAGGTAATGGATCACGGCACCCTGACCGACAACAACGGCCGCAAGGCGGATTTCCGCAATGTCGTACTGGTGATGACCTCCAACGCCGGTGCCGATCGCATCAACCGCGCCTCCATTGGTTTTTCTCATCAGGATCATTCCAGTGATAACATGGAAGCCATCAAGAAGACCTTTACGCCGGAATTCCGCAACCGCCTGGACGGCATTATTTCCTTCAAGCAGCTCGGACCGGAGATTATCGGACGGGTGGTAGACAAGTTTATATTTGAGCTGGAAGGCCAACTGGAAGAAAAAGGCGTCAGTCTGCATATGGATGACGAGACACGAACCTGGCTGGCAGTACACGGCTATGATCCCACCATGGGTGCGCGACCCATGGCGCGACTGATTCAGGACAAGATCAAGAAACCCCTGGCAGAAGAATTGCTATTCGGCAAACTGGCGAGCGGGGGACAGATCAGAATCAGCGTAAAAAATGGCGAATTCAGCTTTGA
>CAZQVV010000093.1:7983-10604 GCA_964596835.1 uncultured Thiohalophilus sp.
ACTGCATGAAATTCAGGACAGATCTAGCGGCCGCGGAAAACGATGCGACCCTTGCTTAAGTCGTAGGGGGTTAGCTGGACAGTGACTTTATCGCCCGTAAGGATACGGATATAATGTTTGCGCATTTTGCCTGAGATATGCGCGGTAACAACGTGACCATTTTCCAGTTCTACGCGGAACATGGTGTTCGGCAGGGTTTCACTCACCGTGCCTTCCATTTCAATGTGTTCTTCTTTCGCCATTCGGTATTAATGCCTGTTTGTGACCTGACTTTACTTAGCGCGCATAATGCCTGAAACAAACAAAATATTCAAAAGACATTTTACCTGCCTGCTGGCAACAGGCCTGCGGCTGCTTTTGAATATATTGGCTTGTCGAGGGGTAGCAAACCTGATAACTGATCTCGAAAGAATCATTTCAAGGCACCTCAAACAAACTATAATTCACATTAATTAATCATTATTGATAATTGATTAATATCATTATTTCACTTAAGGCAAGACGATTTTTTCTATACTATTCCAGCCCTCCTGTTGATCGAAAAACTCCAGCGGCGCATAGTTGTTTTTATAAGCCATTTTAGGCGACTCTGGATTCCAGTAACCCAAATACAGCCAGTCCCGTCCCGCCTCCTGAATCATGCGAATTTCAGTCAACACCGCATAGACGCCCAGACTGCGCTTGCCCCGTTCGGGATCAAAAAAGGTGTAAACAGCTGACAGCCCTTGCTCGAATTGATCCACCACCGCAACAGCGAGCAGTTCTTGCTGCAACCGAAATTCGATCAGCTCACTGTCACACCAGTGTGCGGTAATCAGGTTCTGGTAAGCCTCGGGATCATCCTTATCCATGCCGCCACCCGCGTGACGGGATGACATATAACGACGATAGAGTTTAAAGTGTTCTTCCCGGAAAACAGCATCAACCACGTTGGTGCTTATATCCTCATTTCTTCGCCAACAGCGTTGCTGGCTACGATTTGGCCTGAATTCCTTAACCGGGATACGCACCGGGATACACAACTTGCAGTTTGCACATTCTGGACGATAAACGTGATCGCCACTACGCCGAAACCCCAGGTTCGCCAACTGACTATACTGTTCCATACTGAGTGGAAAGGCGGGATCGACAAACACAGTGCTGGCCTGCCGATCATCCAGATAGCTACAGGGGTAGGGCGGGGTGACATAAAACGGCAATGCACTCAATAACCGGTGGAGTGTCAGTTCATCATTCATCCATTTTCCCGCCAGTGCGGACGATGGTCTCAATCAGTTCAGGTTCAAATTCCCAGTAGCCCTTATGATCGGGCAGGACCGTAAAATGTTCAAGACTATGTATAAAAACATTGCGGGGAATGTTTTGCGCACCAAAATGATCAAGATGTTCTGACTGAATCTGGCAATCGATGAGGCCGAAGCCCCAGCACTGCAACTGCCGAACCAAATAGACAAAAGCAATTTTGGACGCATCACTGACACGGGTGAACATAGACTCGCCAAAAAACACTTTTCCCTGTGCAATACCATACAAGCCACCCACCAGCCTGTCCCCCTGCCAGCATTCGACTGAATGGGCATGGCCTGCGTCATGCAGGCGAGCATAGGCCTGCATCATTTCATCGGTAATCCATGTGCCTGACTCATATTTTCGCGGCTGGGCGCATTCATAAATTACCTCAGTAAACGCTTCATCCAGAGAAACGCGAAAGGGGTTCTTTTTCAAGATCTTGCGCAAGCTGCGGGAAATCCGCAGCTTGCCCGGCGCCAGTAGTGAACGCGGATCCGGCGACCACCACAAAACAGGCTGATCATTACTGTACCAGGGAAAGATCCCGCGCCGGTACGCCGCCAGCAAGCGCTCGATGCTGAGATCGCCACCGACAGCCAGCAGCCCATCCGGTTCACGCAAGGCCAGCTTTACATCTGGAAAGTCTTCACGATCATAGGGGTTCAGCCAATAGGGAGCGGTCATAAGGTTAATTCTTTATCTCTGAGTTTTTTGAGCTCTGGAACGATATCATCAAGCATAAACTGCCTGCTACGGCGTGGGGGATAATAGCAGTCAAATGCATCCCGGCCAGGCTGCGGTATACTACCGTGCCAGATTATTACAATCGCCTATCAGGAAAATAATGAGTTTAAAACAGATTTGGGTCGATGCTGATGCTTGCCCGAGAGTGATCAAAGAGATCCTGTTTCGGGCTGCGGACAGGGAGAGCATGCCTGTGATCCTGGTTGCCAACCAACCCCTCAAGGTTCCAGGATCCCGCTATATACGCTCGATCCAGGTGGCCGCTGGTTTTGACGTTGCGGATAACTACATAGTGCAGCAGGTAGACATGGGTAACCTGGTGATAACCGCAGATATTCCATTGGCTGCGGCGGTAATAGCCAAAGGTTGCCTGGCCCTGAACCCACGAGGCGAGCTCTATACTGAAGAAAACATTCGCCAGCGCCTGAACATGCGGGATTTTATGGACATCCTACGCAGTAGCGGGGTGGACACCGGAGGGCCGGCAGCATTCAGCCAGGGTGATCGGCGAGCCTTTGCCAACCAGTTGGATCGATTGTTGGCCAGGTAGATTAGGCACCACTCGTACTTAACATAATATACATTAT
>CAZQVV010000094.1:0-10533 GCA_964596835.1 uncultured Thiohalophilus sp.
GGCTGTTCCAGTACCCGCCCACTCCGGAAAGTCCTTCGACAGGCTTCCTTCGACAAGCTTCCTTCGACAAGCTTCCTTCGACAAGCTCAGGACGAACGGTCATTTTTCTGAAGCCCGGTAGGGTGGGCACGATTTTTGTGCCCACGCGGGAAACTAAAGTAACCCGCCGCAAGCAGCAGGGAATTAAAGCCAGAGAGATTTTTATTCCTTATCAGTCGGCGGTGGCGCCAGCCCATACAGGGGTTGCGGTGACACGTCGTGCGGCCCTTTCATAGCCAGGCGTAAGCGAGAGTCTGTCGGGCTGGGTCCAAACCCATCCGAGGCGGCTACCGCCCAGAGACGCAATCTGTAGCGTCCCGGGGTCAGCGTTATACGGTTTCGCCGTGGGTGCCAGCTTTTATTGTTCTGAAATGACACCACCTCCTGTTTGCCTACCGACAGGCGTAGGCTAAGACGCGTAAAAATATTGGTGCCGCCATCGCGCGCCGCGCGTGCCGGTCGCGGATAGACTACAAATTCATATTCACCCTTTTCGGCTATCGTTATATCCGCCTGCAACTCAAGTCCTACATAAGCGTATTCGGAGGGATCACGATAGGCTGAAAACAGGCCGGTATTGGCCACATCGTAAGCACCCGGATCAAAGGAAAGCTCGGAAGGGACCAGAAAGCGCCCGCTGACCAGCGCTTTCCCTGGTGGCTGCATGCCCAAAGGCTGGTTCTGTATGTAATAGCGGACATAGGCGCTGGACTGCAATAACCTCTGAGGTGCTGACGGCTGCACCGTCGCTACTGGCGCAGCCTTCGATGGAGCCGTATCCTGCTGTTGTTGCGACAGGGCGCCGCGTAATTCCTGAACCTCCGTCTCCAGCCGATGCAAACGCTGCTCTAATGTCTCCGCCCGTACTGGCGGCGGCAAAATCAGCAGTATCGCCAACATACTCAAGATCAGGCGCACTCGGCGACTTACGCTATAATCGAATGCTCTCTTCATGCCTGTGCTTTCACTCCTCGAGTTTATAGCGTTTGATTTTGCGCCAAAGGGTGGACTTATCGATACCCAGTATATCGGCAGTGAGCGCACGGTCACCACTGGTTTCACGCAGGGTTTTTTTAATGAAATAGGCCTCAATCTCTTCCAGGCTTTGCGGTGAAATATAATCCATAGCCCGCCCCCTGTGCTCGCGAGTACTGGATATTTCCGCTGGCAACACCTCAAGATCAATGGTATCTCCTTCAGTAAGAATGATCATGTGTTCAAGCAGATTTTCCATCTCACGAACGTTACCCGGCCAGTCGTAACACATCAATGCACCCAGAACGCGCGTACTCACGCCCTTTATCGGTTTATTCAGGCGTGCGGAAATACGTGAAACTAAACAATTGACCAGCAGGGGAATATCGTCACGCCGTTCGTTTAGCGGTGGAATGTGAAGCTCGATCACCTTCAGGCGATAATATAGATCCTCCCGGAACTCACCATCCCGAATCAAATCATGAAGCTTCTGGTTGCTCGCGGCCAGTATCCGCACATCCACACTGCGGGGAACTGTTTCACCCATTCGATAGAAGGTGCCATCCTGTAATACGCGCAACAGTTTGGCCTGCATCGATAACGAGGCGTTATTGATCTCGTCCAGAAACAGAGTGCCGCCGTCGGCGGCTTCAAACAGACCCGCCTTGGTGCGATCCGCCCCAGTAAAGGCGCCCTTGACATAGCCGAACAACTCGCTCTCGATAATATTTTCAGGGATCGCGGCACAGTTAATGGCGACGAACGGTTTTTCGTCGCGCGTGCTCTGGCGATGGATCTGCCTTGCCACCAGCTCCTTACCACAACCGCTTTTACCGGTAATCAGCATGGCACAGTCATAGCCCGCCGCTGCATTCATCAGTTTACGCATACGCATAATCGGCAGTGAACGTCCAATGAAGCCCTCGCTTTCCTGGTAGCGGCGGTTCTGTTCGCGTAACTCCCGGTTCTCGCGTTTAAGGCTATAATGCTCAAGTGCGCGCCTGACGACGCACAGCAGTTCCTCATTATCGAATGGCTTACGGATATAATCGAAAGCTCCGCACTTGAGCGCCTCGACGGCCGATTCGACCGTGGCATAGCCTGTGATCATCGTTACCTGGGTCGCAAGATTATGCGCCCTGGCAAATTTAAGCAGGGTCAGGCCATCGATGCGTGGCATACGCAGATCCGTCACCAACAACGCCACATCATTGTTCTCAAGATAATCCAGCGCATGCTGCGCACTCTCGGCCAACACCACATCGACATCAAGCTGGCCCACCACACGGCCCACCAGCTCGCGCATGGTCACGTCGTCCTCACATACCAGGGCAATCGGACGCCCGGAAAGCGGGGTCTCGAACTTTTCTTTTTCTATTGCGATCATATTCATGATACAGCCTCCATCTCCTGCAAACGCACATAGGGCAGCTCGATAATGAACCGCGCACCGGCGCTGTAATTATTATCATAACGTATCGATGCGCCACGGCGTTTAAGCACAGCATGGCAGATGGCAAGCCCTAAACCGGTGCCACTACCGACATCTTTTGTGGTAAAAAACGGATCGAAAATTCGCCCACGCACTTCTCGTGGAACACCCCCCCCATTGTCTTCTACAATTAAAGTGACAACATCAGGCTTGGTCAGCCGGGTCGATAATTTAATCAGCGGCGCGGATCGTCCCACCAGTGCCTGGATGGAATTCGACAGCAGGTTGACGAGCACGATATCCAGTTGCCCACAACTGCCTTCCACCTGTAGCGGCAACGGAACCAGATCCAGTTCAACACTGATGTTATAGCGTTTAATGCGGCAGTTTACGTAGGTTTCAGTAACCTCCGTCACCACGCTGTTGATGTCACACGTCTCCTCGGTACATTCCTCACGACGCGCATAATGCAATAGATCGTCGATGATTCGTGAGCACCGGCGGGCCTCATCACAGATAGTCCGAACCCATTGCTGCAGTTTTTGATCCTCACTCATCGCGTCACGCACCAGTTGCGCATAACCAAGAATATTTCCCAACGGCGTATTCAGCTCATGTGCGACGCCAGCCGCCAGTTCGCCCATGGCCACCAGCTTCTCCTGGCCGTAAACGTTTTCCTGCAAGCGTTTATAGTCGCTGATGTCCTGTAAGGTGATCACCGCGTCCATATTCGCATCATTTTCGATAATGAAAGAGAGATTCAAAGAGATATGAACCAGGCTATCATCGCCCAGGCGGGTCTCGATTTCCTGGTTGCTGATTCGGCGCTTGTAGAGAAAGGCATCACGCAGCAGAGCCCGATCCAGCTCGCCAAGTTCAAGCAAATCGAACAGGCTGGAGCCAATCAGGGTCTTCTCGGAGATTTGGAACATGGATTCGGCCAGTGCATTCACCGCACTGATCTGCAAGTCGTTATCGACACTCAGCAAAGCACAGGGCAGGCTCTGGAGCATGGCGTTGATTTTGTTGCGCTCGGCCAGAACTCGGTTTTGGCATTCCTCTACCGTTGCGAAGATCCGCTGCAGGTAGGCCATCATCAAATTATAGTCCGCTACCAGGCGACGCATATGCCCCTCAGGCAGAGACATCATTTCGACTGGCTCCAGCGTACCTTCCTGAGCACGCAGAATACCCGCGTGCAACGTATCCAGCACCGAACGATAACGTAACATTCGATACAACAACCAGGCCAGGCCGACCAACAGGAGCATCACTGCGACCATGATCAGGGTCACGGGCATTGACAAACCGTCACCGACATAGATGAATAGCACGATGGCCACCGCCATGGCGGTGGCCGCTACTACCCAGCCAAGCACGTGTTCAAGGCGCGAGACCGCCAACACTGCGGTATTATCATTTTCTTCAACGAGCGCTGAAATGATACCCCCCTTTCGGGGTTCGAGTAGCGGGCCTGTGACTAAATAGCTGTTCCAAATACCAATGCACTTTAGGAGCTGCCGTTCGTCCTGAGCCTGTCGAAGGAAGCCTGTCGAAGGAAGCCTGTCGAAGGAAGCCTGTCGAAGGACAGATAGATTAGACACTCTATTCACAGCATTTCCACGCCCATGGTTCGACAAACTCACCACGAACGTGGAAATTCACAAGTGATCTGGTATTTGAAACGCTTATTTAGTCGCTCCGCTCTCTTTGTTAAACCCTCCCTGGTTACCCCCGTTACCAATCAGAAAAGTAGTTGCAGGCCCAATGTGGCCTGGTTGTAATCACGTAGCGCCGCAACAGTCGGGTGCTGGCGATTAAATTTTATCATATCATACTCAAAGGTTACTTTGAGCTGCTGGCCGTTAATATAATAGTTGGCCCCCACGCCGTTCCGGTTATTGCTGTAATAACCATTCGAGATTCCATAGTCCGACTTATTGTGACGGGCAAAGAATTGCAGGCGCCCGATACCCACTTTGCGAGGCAGTAGATAACCCAGCTTGACATATCCACCTGCCAGCTCGCTGGTAACCGGTAAGTCAGGATCCGGATCCTTGTTAATAGCATTACCAACACTATAGTTCATATAGGCCGCCGTTGCAGTCACTACTCCCTTCGAGGTTGGATATTCGAAAAATATATCCGTGGTCCAGGCGTTATAGTCTTTGGCGTCGCGACGATTGGTCCAGTCTGCGTAGGCCACGTCGGCCTGATGATCGTAGGCTGCCCCGATGGTCAGAACTTTACGCGTGCCAAGATAAGTGCCCAGGTATCCATAACCATATTCTGGATCGAGCAGGGACCAGTCAACACGTGCAGTCAGGCGCGGAGCACTCCTCGCGACCCTGTCACCCTTGCGGCCATTGGCCACCATTAACCGATACTGAATTTTTGCATTAAACAGATTCCCCCACATCGCCACGCCGGTATCGCGCGAACCACCCCAGGGGGTGTACGCTATCACTTCGCTACGATCCAGAGTTAGTGGCTCAAAGCAGGCCTCCAGATTCTCCCGTGAAAAAGTTTGCTTAAACCGTCCGAAGATAAACCTGACGGCATCCGTCCAATCCACCGTGATATAGGCGTCACGATAATAGAGGCTGCGATTATTCTTTCCATTTTTACTGTCAGCGGGCGCGTCCGTCTGGACGTAAAATCCAACATAGTCATTGAACTGACCCGCTAACGTAATACGATTACGCCGTAAAAAGAAATCTGCCGTACTTGCCGAATTCGTATTCGAACTATAACCTCGGCTTTGGCCCCACATTTGCACGTGATAACTGAGTGTTACATAACCCTCTTTACCGTAGGTAAACGTAGGCCCGGCATAGGCCAGTGCCGTGCTTAACATGCCGACAAGCAACGCCAGCATATACCGGCAACCCGGAGCATGAGTAATGCGTTTAATAGGCTTCATCTGTTACTCCCCCTTGTTTTTATCGGACTTTTTGTTGGCAAGTTTCAGATAACCGTCAACAAGCTTTTGTGCATCTTTCGATTTGTGACAGTTGAAACAGCTCTGGCTGGCTGTTTGGCGTGGATCGACTATCAATCTCGAATGTGCAATTGATTTCATCATCAGGCGGGGATTACCCTTGTGGCAGCCGGCACAGGAGAAATTGACGGGTTCATGTTGCTTGTGCCAGGGTTTATTGCTGGGTGATTCGGCACGCTTGCCGTTATGGCAGCGAAAACAGGACGACGCCCCCAGGCCGCAGGCGTTCGCCACACGTATCGGCGAAACAGCGACGGCATAGCGATCGATATTTGCCAGTAGTGCATTCCCCCAGGCCTGTTTCGACGAATCCGAATTTGCAGACACCTGCCCCGAGCCTGCGGCCGCGGACAGACCGTCATGACTCATTTCCACGATATAGGTGACCCCTCCGAGCGCAGTGACCGCGCCAAGAACCACCACCAGCCGCACCCGCCCAAGCAGGGCCTTCCACAACATTCTTAACATTAGTCATTTCCTCCAGGTTAACGGTTAGTCATTGCTTACCGATGATTTTTTGTGCTGTAGAGTTCGCCTGCCCGCGAACATGCTCGGCCGCACTGATTTGCGCCTCGCTTAAACCGGGACCACACATACATACCGGCCCCGCCGAGCGGAACCTTAACCGTGATGAATGCGGTGGCACCCGACTCATCTCAGGCTGCTTTGAAGCGGTGCCGTTACGTACCGTTCCTGCGCCGTCGTCAGCAAACAACGGCACCGAGGTGGCCGCAAAAGCAATCAATATCAGACTTGGCATGTATCGCATTCGGTCAACCTCACTCTACTATCCAGCAACTATGCAGATTGCGCGCCACTTATATATCTCATTGAAAGCCATATATATTTTGTATATTTAGCCCTAACGCGAGATTGCATATCGGTGATCTGCCGGATGGATATCTTAATTTGCAATTACTGCCGGAGGGATCGGACGCCTCACCTTCAAGGCGTTAAAATGGCTGGCCCGGACCTCCGCCAGGGCCGTTTCCAGCGTATGACGCACGGAGGCGGACAAGGCATTCGCCTGATTCTGCAACACCGACTCAAACATGCGCTCGTAATGTTCGCCGGGAGCAACATCGACACGCAGCTCGACCTGCCAGCCGGGTCCCACAGGACGAGCCAGCTGTGCTTTCAGGTTCAAACTGCCGCCCGGTGGGAGACGCGTATCTTTACGCTCTTTGGTCAACCAGATATCCACATCGCGTGAAATAACGGCTTTGGCCAGGTGCGCCTGCACGTGCCCCTGTGGGTTCAGCAAAACCAGCGAGACATCCACTCTGGGGACCAGATAGGTTGGAAAGTCATGACCGGCGCCACTATTACGCAGACGCGCCCGCACCTGTAGTCGGCTGGCATTGATAGAGGTTACATCAAGATCCACGCTAAGCGCCTGGCGGACCATGGCGGGATCGTGGATGCCACGCCACTGATGCCGACGTTGCGGCATATGGCAGGACTGGCAGGACTTCCCCTCTGCGGGGTACGGGCTGGCCCGCCATTCCGCATAGGTGTTTTCCAGCAACTTTCCGTTAAGCGCCGGTCCGTTCTTGGGAAACTGGTGGCAGCCCGCACAAAAACGGCTGTCCGTAAACGCGGGTTGAGCGGAAAAACCGCCATGGGGGAGCCCCGGTGTGTCACCTGGGGGCGTACCGGCGCGCGGCGGGGGACCGAAGCGCCGCTGCCGGCGCACATGACAGGCGGCACACGTCAGACCCTGACGATACAGATCCTGGGGCACATAGGACGGGGGAGGATTCCGGGCGATACCCGGCCACCCCAGTTTCTGCGCCAATAAGGTCTTTTGCTCCGCCAGGGGCGCGTGACAGTTGAGGCAACTTAATACCTGTTTGGCCGGCAGGACCTGTAGCTGCCACAATAATCCTGCACCCACGGCATGACTGTGCAGACTCTTGCGCCAGTCCTGATACTGGGCCGGGTGGCATTTCGCACAGGAAGTCGCATCGAGCGAGGTTTCCAGTGCTGAATAACCCGCTGGTGCGCCTCCCTGCGCGGGTATGGGGCGATGCCAATGTTTTTTGATAAACGTCGCAACGGGATCCTTGTCCGTTGGCACAGATGCGTGCGGCAAGACCGTAGCCAGCTCCGCCAGCCCCGCAACTAGCGCCAGCGCTATGACGTATCGCACTCTCACATCCACCACCTCTCGCTGCGAAAAGTATATCCAGCAAAAAACGCCGGATAGGCCGCAGACTACCCCATCGGCGCCTATGCACCCATCCTATTCGATAGCCCGTCTGTCTTCAAAAAAAACCCGGCCAGAGTGGCCGGGTGCGGTGTTTTGATTGAGGAGTTCAGCCACCACAGGGATTGGGAGGAAGAGGCACGCTACTACCACCGCTGCCACTTCCGGTCGTGGTGCCTCGCTTGTAGGCCTTGTCGGCAAGGATGATCGCGTTAGCATGTGCGGCGTATGGGTCATCAATTTGACGTGCAGCGATGGCAGTATTCGTATTGTAGGTAAATACGCTACGCGCAGTGGTGTCCGTACGCCAGGGTGAATCGGCAGGTAGAATGTCCTGGCCATTTTTATCCGGGATGTCGACCATGGCATTCCATTCCACCATGGCGCCATCGTAAAAACGCACCGGATAACCCAGTACGACGCCAGCCGCGATACCGGTAATCATCGCCCGATAGGTCGTTTCGCAATAAGTAATGATAGTCTCACCCGACTGGTAGGCCTTGCCCGCGCCCAGCGGAACCAGCGCGCCCGAGCTGAATTGAGCACCGTCCACCGTTTGGCCGTCCAGATATTTCTGTAACTTAGCCTTGTCCTTGTAACGGTATGAGCCATCAGAGGTAATTAAAAGATTCACAAAATTTAAATTAACCGCGCCCTTTGGATGGCCCTGCTTGGCCCCGCCGTTGCGAAAATCAATGCCGAGATAGGTTCCGGTTATCGCGCCCTGGGTAGCGCCATACTCATTGGGGGAACGCGCATCCCAAATAAAGGCCTTAGCCTGGCCTTTGACGACATTCATCACATCCTCCAGCGTGGCCTGTAACGCGGTATTATCTTGCGGCAGATTTTTCACTGAAACCTGGCCGGAGCCCGGCAGGCTGCAGCCGTTGGTGAGCGCGCCACTGGTATAGATGGCAGCCGGACCCGTCAACAAGCTGGTAGCGATTGAACCATCGACAGCAACAGTCCCTGGACTCGTTGTCGCGTCAGTAGAAGTCTCATCACAGGTCGCCACAGAACCCAGATAGCTCGGGTTCATGACCAGCGCACTGGACGCCCCCCCATCCAGCACTGCCAGGTGGCTGGACGCAACGCCCCAGTAACGGAACAGGTACCAGCCACGCCCCATCTGCATGTTGGCAAAGTTGCCGCCGGTACCCATGGCAAAGACGATCATATCCTTTGTCGGATCGATGTCGTAGTCATCCAGGAACTTATCCATAGTTGCGCCATCAAGCACCATGGCGCGGGTTGTGGTGACGCCATTGGAGCGGCTCATCACCAGCCGACTCTTGGCGCTGGTATCGGATATGATGCTGTAGGTGAACACATTCTGGGTCGGCTTCGGTGTAATGTATTCCTTCCCGCTCGTTCCTCTGTTTATCTGCAGAATAATCAAGCGTCCTGTAATGCCAGCCGGTCGGTTCTTTTTCCAGTTGTCGATCCAGCCCTGTAACGTGGTGCCGGTAATCAAACCATTCACATTCTTGTTATAGTCGGCGTCTGAGACCTGGGCAATTTCAGCCGCGGTATTGATCTTGATTGCAACCGAATCGCCGCCTGGAGTGGTGGCATAACCGGTGTTATTATTCTCACCACCGCCGCCGCAGCCGCTAGCCAACAGGGCAGCCCCTGCCAATAGCAGGGCACTGAAGAGCCTGATGGGCTGCCGGTAATCAAATAATCTGGTGCTTCTATTCATTCGGATCTCCCCCGCGAGTTGTTGTCTGATTCCACACGACCTAAAGCCGAGCAGCTATTTTTATATGCGCGAGCCGTAACTACGGGCCTGCACTGAATCTAAGATTTTAAGTCACCCAGCCAAAGTGGATCGGTTAACACACCCAAAGCAGGCTTCGTGCCACTTCAGTAATTACTTTGAAAACATGATCTTAGCGTGTTTAATAAATTGAAGACCTGTTGCAGACTACCGTCCGGGGCCGGCACCCGTGAATTTTGCAATATAGAGGGCCGCCCTTAGCGCCCCCCTTTTATCACCACCGGCACCGCGCCCGCTTCCAGCCGATCAAGCAGGATATCCGGATCAGTTGCCAACCCCAGTTCTTCGACCTCCGCTCCACGCGCACGCAAAGCTAAAACCAACTGCTCACGGTGCCTGGCCAGAGATTGCGGGCCGGGTTCCTGATCGGTATAAATCAGTAACAAGCGCTTGTGTGAACTCATACGATGAAGACCACGTCAGCCGAGACGATATCGGCGGCAAGCCGCTCAAGATCGCTCGTGCGGGATAACTCGATGCGACTAATCGGCACTTCGGCAAACTCCAGCGCCTCAAGTTGCAAAGTCGTTTCCGCATCATCACCCAGACCCCCGACGACATCGACCACCACCTGATCATCGAGCAAGGTCAGACCGCTTGCCATGCGTAACGCTTCAGGCTTATCGTCCTGGGCGATGAACAGGATCGCTTTATTGTTTTTACTTTCCATCCCTCTTTCCTTATAGAACAAAAACCCTATCACTGTTTTTTACCAGCTCCGCGTTTTGATACTGGCCACCCACTATCACCCGCGCATCAACCTGATTAACATTTAAACCATAGTCTTCATAACGCTCGATACTCAATTCACATACCGCCACCGTGCTGGCAATAACACCGGGCGACTGCATAAACTCCGGTTCTGCCAGCAACAGCACACCAGCATCGGTTAAAAAGCAACGACACTCCCAGTGACGCAATAGAGCGGCTTCCAGCAAACCACCAGCAGCCACAGCATAACGATGATCAGTAATCACCAGTCCCAGACGCATAGCAATCCTCAGCCTCCACTACCATATGGCATGACAACGACCTACCCAGATAAACCGCAGGATAAGTACCTTCACGAAATAACTGTTCCTAAATATTCGACCGGG
>CAZQVV010000095.1:0-10522 GCA_964596835.1 uncultured Thiohalophilus sp.
GGATCCCGCACCCGGCTGCCCCAGGGAATCTCGGCGACAGGCTTTCCGTATTTGGTCTGTACTGCGTCTGGATAACGGTTAACCACGTATTCTGCAGATAGGTAGGGCCGAGCCCGATCTGGATTAGTACAGGCGTAGAGACCGATTACGAGCGTATTGACAGCTGTGGCCATGTGCGCGGGTCCTGAATCCGGTGCGATCAATAGTTCTGCGCCATCAATCACTGCCAGCAGCTCCTTCAGGGTGGTTTTGCCGATCAGGTTTACAGGGTTGTGCTGGCAACGGGCCCTGATTTTCTCTCCAAATTCTTTTTCGATGGTGGAAGGACCGCCGCTGAGAACGACGGACCGGTTATATTTTTCTGCAATATAGTCAGCGACAGAGGCATAACCTTCGATGCTCCAGTTGCGGTAGGCCATGCTGGAGCAGGGACTGATAACGATATAAGGTGCCTCCGGCAGGATCTTCTTAACCTGTTTGCGGGCGGATTCGCTGATGGGAATATCCCAGGTCAGAATACGTTCCCGGATGCCCAATGTTTCGATAAAACCGAAGAAACTGTCCAGTACATGCTGTTTGTCGATATGCGGGATTTGTTTGTTGGTAAATATCCATTGCATGTCGTGGGCTCTTTGTCGGTCAAATCCCAGCCGGGTGTTGGCCGGGATCAGTCTGCTGGCCAGGCTGGCACGTAATGACATTTGCATGTGCAGCAGGACATCAAAGCGTCGACCGCGCAATTGTTGATAAAGGTGGTGATATGCTGTCAATCCCTCTGACTTGTCAAAGATGATAAACTCAATGCCGGGTATGTCGCCGATCAAACTGTGTTCCAGTTTACCGATAATCCAGGTCAACTGTGTCTGCGGCCAATAGTGTTGCAGCGTTCGCACCACGGGCAGAACGTGACAGATGTCACCAATGGCCGACAGGCGTAGAATACAAAGACTGCGTGGAGTTGAACCCGTATGGAAAATCATGTGTATGAAGTTAACAGAAACTCATTCAAAGCAAGAGCATATCCTATACGATGCCGAGCTAATTGAAAATCCCACTGCGTCATATTTTGAAGCAGAAAGCTGGCGTAAACGTGATGCAGTAAACGGTATTGCAAAAGGACGGGGCACAACAGTATTTGTTCAGCATGCCGGGCAGGATTATGTCTTGCGCCATTACCGGCGAGGCGGGCTGATTGCCCGTTTTGTCGAGGATCGTTATGTTTGGTCGGGACTTTTGCAAACTCGCGCCTGGCGTGAATGGCATTTGCTGGCTGACCTCTGGCGAAAGAAGCTTCCGGTTCCGCGACCTATTGCTGCCCGGGTACAGAGGTTAGGGCTGTTCTACCGTGCGGATATTTTGATGTGCCGAATTCCCGAATCAGAGACGCTGGCAGATTTCTTGATGGAATCGGCAATGGCGGCTCCCCTATGGCAGAGACTGGGGCGGAGACTGAGAGATTTTCATAATGCTGGTGTTTATCATGCCGATCTGAATGCCAGGAATATCCTTCTGGATGGACAGGAGAATTTTCATCTGATCGACTTTGATCAGGGGAGGATACGTAGACCGCATCGGCGCTGGGAGCAGGCCAACATTCTGCGTCTTAAACGTTCACTGGACAAGTTTTCTGATAAAACAGAAAAAAATCAACCCCGTTTTTATTTTACTGAATCGGATTGGCAGGCGCTTTTGCTGGGGTATGGTTAGTCAGAATAAGTTTACTCTGAAAGCTGGAGTATCCCCGCGAATATTTTTTAAAAGCCAAATGCTTATTTGTCCGCCAATGAACGCGAATAAACGCCAATAAAGGCAAAAGCATGGATGGTTGTATTCTGTGCCTCAGGCACATCAACATAAAATATTGGCGTTCATTCGCGTTCATTGGCGGATATTTCTTTTATCGGTTTAATTTCAAGCATTATTCTGTGGGGATACCTCAGCTCTGCAAGATTTGTCACAGCTTAAATTCTGGGTAGAGTGCGCCAAGCTCCCGTAGATACGTTTGCGCCATAGCGCTGTTTTCACGGTTGAGTGTCAGGGCCTTTTCACCAATCTGACGAGGTTTTTCTTTATCATCAAGCCATTCCTGAATCAGCCTGCCGAGTTCATCTTGACTCTCGGCACAGACGCCGGCCTGTTGTTGCAGAAATAATTTTGCCTCATCACGAAAATTGTCCATATGCGGACCGAAAATAACCGCCTTGCCCTGCTGTGCTACTTCGAGAATATTTTGCCCGCCTTTTTCAGAAAAGGCGCCGCCCATGATCACGAACTCTGCGCCAGCGATGAAAGCGGGTAATTCGCCAAAGGTATCGGCAATATAGATTTCTGTTTCTGGATTAAGGGCTTCATTTTTGCTGCGTATAGCGATGTGTGAAGTGAGTGAAGAGAAATCGCGCAGTATCTCATTCAGTCGCGCCGGGTGTCGGGGAACAATAACTAGAAAACGATTATCTTTATTTTGCTTTAGCCATTGCCGGGCAATATAGATTTCTTCAGTTTCACGGGTAGAGGCGGCTAGCACATAAGGACGCTCAAAAATAATAGGCGGAACAGGTTCCCCCCCTGCGGCGGAAAATTTTATGTTGCCGGTGACCTTGATTTTTTCTTCAGGCACCGATAGTGAGGCGAAGCCTGCCGCATCTTTTTCCGAACGGGCGAGTACTGCATAGGTGTTTTCCATCGCCTTGCAGTAGAGCGTGCGAATCCAGGGAGGGGTATTCAGGGTGCGGGAAGAGAGCCGGCCATTGATAATCGTTAGTGGTACACCGGCTTGAAAGCAGGCCTCATACAGGTTGGGCCAGATTTCAGTTTCCATGATCAGGGCCGCAGCGGGTTTAATGCGGTGCAGAAAATGTGTCACCGTTCGCCACCAGTCGAGGGGCAGATAGTTACAATTAACTGCCGCAGGCATTTTAGCGCGGGCGGTGATTTGTCCGCTGGGAGTGCTGGTGGTCAGATAGATGGCAAGCGCCGGGTTCTTTTCCAGCATCAATTTAATGAGAGGCAACACGGCATTGACCTCGCCGACCGAAGCGGCATGCACCCATACAGGTTGTTTGCCGTGGGCCTTGAAGGACAGGCCTAGACGCTGCAATAGATACTGGCTGTCCCGGAAGCGCCATGCCATCCAGCCGGTATAGGCGATAGCCGGCAAGCTTAAGGCAAACAATAGACGGCTATAACGCTTCAGACGCTTATCCCGCCGCAGGGGATAGAGTTGCGGTTCACCAAAGGGGCGAGTCTTGAAGCGGCGATGCACCCATAGATATTGTTCCGGTGCTCGTTGTACGCCCTCTTCAATGATCTGATTAACACGGGTAGCGTCAGCGAGATCATTGCCTGAAGGAAAGTTATCCAGTGGCGCCTGCAGGCGGATGACATAACCTTGGTTACCGGGTAAGCGCATGGAGGAAAAAGGCAGAACGATGGCGTCGGACAGTTGTGCCAGGCGTGCGGTTATAGTCAGGCTGGCCGCAGGCACGCCCATGAAAGGTGCAAATACAGTGCCTTGCCGACCGAAGTCCTGATCCGGCGCATACCAACATGTTTTCCCTTGCTTCAGAGTACGGATAATCTTGCGCATGTTTTTGCTGGGAATTAAATCAGCAAAAATTTCTCTGCGTGCGTGTGCCATCACCGCTTCAAATAATTTGTTATGCATCGGTTTATAAATTCCTGTGCCGTTGACATACAGAGAAATTAATCGGCCGCCCAGTTCCAGAGTACTGTAGTGGCCGCCGAGCAGCAAAATGCCTTTTCCTGTTTTCTCTGCGGCACGCAAATATTCCAGACCTTCGATGCGGTGGAGTTTTTGCAGCCGTTCATAGCTGCCCCACCAGGCGAGTGCCGATTCAAATAGGGCGATGGCCACGGCACGTAGACAGGCGCGGGTGCGTTGGCGCTGTTGTGCGGCGGTTAGTTCGGGAAAGCAGAGATGGATATTAATAACTGCAATACGCCGTTGTGAAAGGGGTAAATAATAAATCAGTGTGCCGAGAATATTGCCCATCAATCGCAGAACCGGCAGGGGCAGGGTAGCAGACAGGCGTAGAAACCCCAGGCCTAACCAGGTTGGCCAGTAGCGGGGGCCAAGGTAGTCCATAAAGGGAAAAGGTGTCTGTGGGTTCAAGTTTTTTGTAAATGGATAGATGGCAAAAGTAGATATTTAGCGCATCAGGGTAGAGGCAGCGTACCCGGCTATTGCAACCAGCGATTGATGGTCTTCAGAGCGACATCGCTCAGCGTCCCCGCAGCCTGGCGCAAGGTCAGGGTTTCCAGAATATAGGCATAGCGTGATTTGGCATAGTCACGTTCAGCACGGAAAACCTCACGCCGTGAGTTGAGGACATCGACGGTGGTGCGGGTGCCAACCTGATAACCTGTTTCAGTGGCTTGCAGTGCGGTGCGGCTGGATTTCAGCGCCTGCTTGTAGGCGAGTACCTGGCTGATGTTGGCTTCTACATTCAGATAGGCGCTACGGGTTTTATTTTCCGTGGAGCGGCGCTGACGTTCATAGAGTTCTTTGGCCCGGTTATACTGGTAAGCGGCCTGACGGGTTTTTGAATTAACCAATCCGCCCTGATAAATGGGTACGTTAAGTTCCAGACCAATGCGAGTATCGGTTTGTCTTTTACCGGTAAACGCAACAAAGGCGCCACCCTCAGTAATCGACTCGGTTCTGCTGGCAACCAGATCCAGGGTGGGGTAATGAGCCGCTCGCTGGCGATTAATTTCTTCGCGCGCAATCTCCATGGCTTTTTCAGCGGCAATCAGACTCAGGCTCTGCTGACTGGCAGTTTTAGCCCACTGGTTGATGTCTTCCGGTTCGGGCCTGAGCAGCGGGGTCTTTGCTGAGAGCCGGGCAATATTTCCCGGATACTGGCCGATGACTTCGTGCAAATTTTCCCGGCTAATGGCGAGCAGATTTTTAGCGGCAATGGTTTGTGCTACTGATTGGTCGTAGCGGGACTGGGCCTCATAAACGCCGGTAATGGCGGTCAGGCCGACTTTAAAGCGCTGTTTAGTCTGTTTGAGCTGTTCCGCGATCGCTTTCTTTTCAGATTGTGCAAAGTCTAGACTATCAATAGCGCCCAGCAGGGCAAAATAGCGTTGTGCGACGCGCACGATCAGCTCCTGGGCGGCGTTATTGAAATTAGCAGAAGCCTCGGCAACCTGATAATTGGCCTGTCGATACTGGATAAAATAATCCTTCCGATAGATAACCTGTTTCAGGTTAAGGCCATAATTCTTGCTGATATATCTATCGTCACGGGGGGTGCCGGTAAAGGTATATTGTTGGCGAAGATCGCTGTAATTGGCAGTGAGATTCAGCGCCGGAAGAAACAATGCACGGCGCTGGTTTCTGATTTCCTCGGTTGCCAGAAATTGCTGTTTCGCAGCGAGGAAGGTCGGATCATTTTCCAGCGCCAGTTTGTAGATGTCGACAAGATTTTCAGCATGCAGGGATGATGTTGCCAGAAGGCAGAGGCTTAATGAAAGTAAAATTTTACGCATAGTGAATACTCTTTAATTTTGTCCCTGTAATGTTTTCAGTGCGCCGCAGATTATACCGTGTTTAAGGGCGTCAAAGCCATATTAGACCGGCCAGCCCACGACATGGCGGGAATGTGATCCCGAGGGTTGGCATTCCACGCTACCGCGCACTTTATCAGTATTATGAGTCAGAAATATTAGGGGCCGCTCTGATTAATTCCGCTCGCCCTGAACCCCGTTCGATAAAATTAATCAGAGATTCCTTTCAGAGAATAAAACGTTCTGGCTGTTGCACATTTCTCAGGGGTGGCAGTTCTGTTTCAAACAGGACGTCGCGAGACCAGTCACTTTTAGCTCCCCGGGTGAACAGGGTGGCCTTCATAATCGGAGCGTCGCCAATAATAGCAAATAGGCGCCCCCCGATGGTCATGGATTCCAGGAAAACTCGTGGCAGAATCGGAAGAGAGCCAGTGATGGCGATAACGTCGTACGTGTTAGGGGTATTCCAGCCCTGTGCCGCGTCGCCCTGTTTCAGAAGCACATTTTTAATGCCATGGGCGGCCAGTTTTTCGTCCGCCTGTTGTAACAACCGGGGCGAGATTTCAACGCTATCGACCTGTTTAGCCTGTTTAGCCAGCAGTGCGGTGAGATAGCCGCTGCCGCTGCCGACTTCCAGCACTTTCTCATCGGGCTTAACCGCCAGCGCCTGTAACATACGGGCTTCCACCCTGGGGGTCATCATCACCTGTTCTTCATCCAGCGGAATGTTCATGTCAACAAAGGCCAGATTGCGTAAGGCTGGGGGTACAAAATCTTCGCGCGGCACCTGGTGCAGAAGCTCAAGCAGCTGATCGTCCAGTACCTCACTGGTACGCAATTGTTGTTTGATCATGTTTTCTCTGAGGTGTTCGATATTCATTTTTTTTAATCTCTTTAGGGTGTGATTCCCTGAGGCGGTTGATTCCAGAAAATACTGGAATTCGTACCTCAAAGGCCAAAATTTTCATGGATACAGTGCAGGCAACGGGGATGGGCGGGTCATCACAACTTGCAAATTCTCGACCTATCATATAAGTTAATCCATCACGCTAGGGGTGCCCCCTTCGACCGGCAGGTCGACGTAATGCCTGGGCTGAGAGATACCCTTTGAACCTGAACCGGCTGACACCGGCGTAGGAAATGCGTTCATTCCCCTGCCGTGGCCATACATCCCTAATGAAATTACAGGACAGCGACCATGAATGCAATCCCCGATGAATTTCTGAGCAAGACCGCCCAATTAAACCCGGATTCTGTTCAGTCTTTCCCTGATTCAAAAAAGATCTATATCAAAGGCAGCCGACCGGATATCCGGGTACCCATGCGCGAAATCAGCCTTACTGATACACCCGCCATGGACGGGGGGGAGGCGGAAACCAACCTGCCCGTGACCGTTTATGACACGTCGGGTCCTTATACCGATCCAGTAGTTGAAATTGACATCCGCAAGGGTCTGGCCAATGTGCGTAGCGCCTGGATTGAGGAGCGGGGTGATAGCGAACAGCTAATCGAGCAAAGTTCCGAATACGGACAACAACGGCGGGCGGATAGTTCGCTGGACCATTTGCGTTTTGAGCAACACCAACGCCAACCGCGCAAAGCGAAGCCTGGCTGCAACGTCTCGCAAATGCATTACGCCCGTAAGGGTATAATTACGCCGGAAATGGAGTATGTTGCGATTCGTGAAAACCTGCGTCTGGATGAATGTCGCCAACTATTGCCCGAACAGCATCCAGGCCACAACTGGGGAGCCAACCTGCCTGAGGCGATTACCCCGGAATTTGTACGTGACGAAATTGCTCGGGGCCGTGCGATTATTCCCGCCAACATTAATCATCCCGAACTGGAACCCATGATTATCGGGCGTAATTTTTTAGTAAAAATTAACGGTAACCTGGGTAATTCAGCGGTCACTTCCAGCATTGAAGATGAAGTGGATAAAATGACCTGGGGCATCCGCTGGGGTTCCGATACCATCATGGATCTGTCCACTGGCCAGAATATCCATGAGACCCGTGAGTGGATTATTCGCAATTCTCCCGTGCCCATCGGCACGGTGCCGATTTATCAGGCGCTGGAGAAAGTCAACGGCAAGGCCGAAGATCTGACCTGGGAATTATTCCGTGACACCCTGATTGAGCAGGCTGAGCAGGGTGTGGATTATTTCACCATTCATGCCGGCGTGCTGTTGCGGCATGTACCGCTGACAGCAAAACGTCTGACGGGTATCGTTTCCCGTGGTGGCTCCATTATGGCCAAGTGGTGTCTGGCTCATCATCAGGAGAATTTTCTTTACACCCATTTCGAAGACATTTGCGAGATTATGAAGGCCTATGACGTGGCATTTTCTCTTGGAGACGGTCTGCGTCCCGGTTCCATCGCGGATGCCAACGATGCCGCTCAGTTTGGTGAGTTGGAAGCGCTGGGCGAGTTGACCAAAATCGCCTGGAAACATGATGTACAGACCATGATTGAAGGGCCGGGACATGTGCCGATGCACATGATTAAGATCAATATGGACAAGCAACTGGAATGCTGTGACGAGGCACCGTTCTATACTCTGGGGCCGCTGACGACCGATATTGCGCCGGGCTATGATCACATTACCTCGGGTATCGGTGCGGCGATAATCGGCTGGTATGGTTGCGCCATGCTTTGCTATGTGACGCCCAAGGAGCACCTGGGCCTGCCCAATCGTGATGATGTCAAAGAAGGCATTATTACCTACAAGATTGCCGCGCATGCGGCGGATCTGGCCAAGGGACACCCCGGGGCACAGATTCGGGACAACGCCATGTCCAAAGCGCGCTTTGAATTTCGTTGGCAGGATCAGTTTAACCTCGGCCTGGATCCGGATCGGGCGCGCGGGTTTCATGATGAAACTATGCCCAAGCAGGCGCACAAGGTGGCCCATTTTTGTTCCATGTGTGGACCCAACTTTTGTTCGATGAAAATTACACAAGACGTGCGTGATTATGCGGCGGCACAGGGGCTGGATGATGCGGATGCTCTGCAAAAAGGCCTGCAGGAAAAAGCGCAGGAATTTGTTAAGGCGGGTTCTGAAATCTATCGAGATATTTCGGAGAAAACGGTGGATTGAGAATTGCACAGGGTCAGCATCGCTGTTTGCCATTTTTTTCGGTGCCCTGAAAAATAAAAGCAAAAATTATGCCGGTTCCAGCGTCCCGCACGGGAATAAAATAATCGCATGTACAGAATTATTAGCTATACTGCAAACAACCGCCGTACACAGGGGGTTAATTGGGAGGAATATGTAGGGGCCGCGTGCCGATTTATTATTCCTTCAATAACTAGAGTTCGCAAGGACTTAAACAAGAAACTGTAATATTGGTACCGAGGTTGTTTTTTATGAGTAATGGAACTGTAAAGTGGTTTAATAATTCCAAAGGTTTTGGTTTTATTGCACCGGAAGATGGTGGTGAAGATGTATTTGTACACTTTTCTGCGATTACCGCTGAAGGCTATAAATCCCTGAACGAAGGTCAGGCCGTGACGTTTGAAATTGAACGTGGACCGAAGGGCTTACAGGCCACCAATGTAATGCCTGTTTAGTATTTCCCGCAGGGGAATATACTACAGAAAAAGCGCTCCAGACTTTATAAAAACTCGGGAGCGTAGCAGGCTACATCATGGCGTAACGTGATTGCGTTTGCTGTCAGAAGGGGAGGGATTCTCATGCTGGCAGGCGCAGCATAAAGTTTTTATCGTCCTGAAAATTTCCATTTTATAAGTGTGTATTATCAGCTGGGTTTACTGGCGGTTTGTTTGAGACCATTGATAATCTGCGCAGCCAGTTCTTCAGGCACAAACTTGGTCAGTACGGCATTGGCGCCGCACTTTTCGGCGCGTTCTGCATTGATGGCGCCATTGAGCGAGGTGTGCAGCAGGATATAGAGGCCGGCTAGCGCGGGTGTTTGTCTGATTTCCTGCGTCAGGCTGTAACCATCCATTTCCGGCATTTCAATATCCGAGAGTACCAGGTTGATAGCATCGGCCGGGTCGGCATCGCTTCCATTGAGTTTCATCAACACGTCCATGGCATCTTTGCCGTCCCGCGCCATCACATAGGGGACTTGCAGGGAATCCAGCGTGCGTACGGTCTGAGCCCGGGCCATGGCGGAATCATCCACTATCAGAATTCGCTGACGCCGGTTCCGGGCATCCAGTCCTTCTGTCGAGATACGGGCATAATCACCATCGGTTACGGAATCGAATGTGGCAATGACGCGCTCCAGATCCAGTATCTGCACCATGACGTCGCTTTCCCGGGTAATGCCCGAAGTATAAGTTGAGGCGCCTAGCGTGTTTGGCGGGGGCAGAATTTCTTTCCAGTCATGATAAACAATACGATCCAGCCGATGTACCAGAAAACCATGCAGACCCCGATTAAATTCTGTGATGATCACCGACGTTGGGGCCGATTCCGAGTTAGCTGCAGGCGCCTGGCCAATAGCCTTTGCCAGATCGATCACCGGCAGGGTGGTGCCGCGCAGGTTGGCGACGCCACAGATGACGGGGTTGGCATTGGGTAGCTGAGTCAGGCTCGGCACCGGAATAATTTCCTTGACCTTGAGAACGTTGATCCCAAAGGGTACTGGGCTATTAAGATAGAATTGGAGGATCTCGATCTGATCGGAGTGTTTTTCAGATGTAAAAGACGGGTGCGGATTGGCCATAACGCAGATACTCATCAGATGCTTTAAGTAGTTATCGGTTGACCTGCTGGAAACTTGACGCCAGCATAAAATATAATGCTATTAGCACTTTAGATCTGAGAGATCCCCACGAAATAACGTTTAGCATTAAACAGATAAAAGAAATATCCGCCAATGAACGCGAATAAACGCCAATATGTTATGTTTATGTGCCTGCGGCGCAGAATACCACCATGGATGCTTTTGCCTTTTGGCGTACTAATGGGGTTACTGATTATGCGACACGAAATTCTCGTTTGCGCTCCGGCGTG
>CAZQVV010000096.1:0-10266 GCA_964596835.1 uncultured Thiohalophilus sp.
GATTGCAGGCATTGACATGCCCACCGATGCCGCAATATCGAAAATAGCCTGATCCCCCTACAGGGCCGACCTGAAAGTAATCCGCGTGACCCATGTAGTGGACTGTTGGAATTCAGGATCACCGGGGTTGACTGGACGGTTGAACAAATCCAAAACCCTTGAGGATCATTCCCTTGGGGGCTTCTCCCATCGTAAGCACCGGTGGCTCACCCGGCTTTACCTGCCTATTAAATAGAGCCAAATTCCCGCCTGAAATCAGCGACCTTTCCGCAGAATCAAGTTACTAGAGAAAAAGTCCTATTGTCTTTTGATGACAGAATGGGTACAACTATGATAGCCAATGCACAACGAGTTTTTCACAAAACTATAATATAGATTGAAAAATCGCCCCAAAAAAGAAGAACTGAGTGACCTTTTTGATCAGCCGCGTTCAGGTAGACCAACAATCATTGAGGAGAAAACCGTTAAAAACGGTCTGAAGCTAACCACTGAACGGGTTCCTCATAAAGCGACTCATTGGAGCATCGTGCTGATGTCAGAACATGCAGAAATGGATACCTGGCAAGTTCGACAAACATGCAAGGCCGCAGATCTTAAGCTCCACAGAATTAAAACATTTAAGATAAGTAAAAAGCGCGGAAAAATTATGGCTTCACTTGAGCGACCAAAAATTGCGTCACCAATGAACCACATGGCCCACTAGTAATTAGTTTACTGATATAAAAGTTAATGGGGTTGCAGTGAAAACAACGACTAAATCAATTTCAAATAGAACCAAAAAATGGAATGATACCTATGTAAATTACCCCTCTAATGCGATTCTTCATAAGTTGGTTGAAGAGCAGGCACAACGCACTCCGGAAGCTGTAGCGATCATTTATGAAGACAAACGGCTCACCTATTCACAGCTTGAACAACGCGCAAATCAACTCGCCAGGAAATTACTTGAACTTGAGATAGGACCGGACAAACTTGTCGCGGTTCTAATGGATCGTTCATTAGAGATGGTGGTTGCATTACTGGGAATATTGAAAGCCGGTGGGGCCTATGTGCCACTTGATCCAGGCTATCCGCAGGAACGACTTTCATTCATGTTAAATGATGCACGGGCCCCAGTACTGCTAACACAATCGAAGTTTCTTGGTCACATTGAAACATCATCGGCCCATTGCCTGTGCCTGGATACCGAATGGTCTCAAATTGACCAGCAATCAGTTGACAAACCTGACGTTCAAATAACGCCGGATCATCTTGCCTATGTTATTTACACTTCGGGTTCCACAGGCAAGCCTAAAGGCGTGATGATTAGCCACCGTGCAATATGTAATCGTCTTTTCGGGATGCAGGACCAGTATGCACTCACAGCCGATGACCTTGTACTACAAAAAACGCCCTTCAGTTTTGATGTGTCCGTATGGGAATTTTTCTGGCCGTTGCTAAGTGGCGCGCAACTGGTATTAGCTAAACCCGGCGGTCATAAAGATAGTGCCTATCTTGCTCATTTAATTAAAAAACAGCAGATATCCGTTCTGCATTTTGTGCCCTCAATGTTGGCAATCTTTCTGGATGAGCCACGATTAGAAAAATACTGCCCGTCACTCAGGCATGTAATCTGTGGTGGCGAGACGCTTTCCTGTGAACTGCAGAACAAATATTTTTCACGCCTTTCAGCGAAACTTCACCATCTTTACGGGCCGACAGAGGCTGCTATTGACGTAAGCTACTGGCAGTGTAGAAAAGATGGCGCGCATCACATTGCGCCTATCGGTCGACCGGTGGCCAATACCCAGCTCTATATACTTGACGGTCAGATGAAACCCGTGGTGGCAGGAAAAACCGGCGAGCTTCATATCGGAGGGGTACAGGTCGCGCGCGGCTATCTCAACCGACCTGAACTCACGGCAGAAAAATTTATCGAAGATCCGTTTAGTAAAGGCGCGGATAAGCGCCTGTACAAAACCGGCGATCTGGCCAGATATCTACCTGATGGCAATATCCAGTTTCTTGGCCGCATTGACCATCAGGTCAAAATTCGCGGTTTTCGGATCGAGTTAGGCGAGATTGAATACTCCCTTGAAACCTATTCGGCTATCAAACAGGCAGTCGTTATTGTTCGTGAAGATGAGCCAGGCATGAAGCACTTGGTGGCCTATTGTGTCCTCAATGCAGGCCAACAACTTAATATGGCGGAAATACGAAAGTACCTGCAGGAGAAGATACCTGATTATATGGTACCGGCTGCATTTGTGGAACTGGGCGAAATGCCACTAACACCAAATGGCAAGGCGGATCGCAGTGCGCTTCCTGCACCGGAACGTCACCGCCCTGAACTGGACAAGGCTTATGTGGCACCACGCGACGATCTTGAGATTTTTATCGCTGAGCTATGGAGGGAACTTCTTAATCTCGATCAGATTGGAATTCACGATCGCTTCTTCGAACTGGGTGGCGATTCGATACAAGCGGCTCGGTTCATAGCGCGTCTGCAAAAAAAACTGGGGGAATCCATTTACGTCGCCACAATTTTTGAAGCTCCCTCGATTGCAGAGTACGCTGATTTTCTAAAAAAAGATTACTCTAGTGCTGTGTCGTGTAAATTCATGATATCCACTCGTGTTGAGCCCAGAAGGTTAGAAAAAAACAAGATCACTCAAAGCGATATCGATCGCATGCGCGAATGCACCCCTATGCTTCCTGAATGGAAGGGAAAGATGAGTGGGCCGGTAAAAAATCCGCCCGCACTATTCATCCTCGCACCACCACGATCAGGGACAACCTTGCTTCGCGTTATGCTCGCTGGGCATCCAAAATTATTTGCTGCTGCCGAATTACAATTACTGGGTTTTAACACGCTAAAAGAGAGACGCGAAGCATTTACCGGAAAGTTCAGTCTTTGGTTAGAAGGCAGCATCCGGGCTATAATGGAAATAAAGAATTGTGATGCTGATCAAGCGAAGATAATCATGGAAGATTTTGAACATCAAAATCTCACCACAAAACAGTTTTTCGCTGTTTTGCAGGAATGGCTGGGGCAGAAGATGCTGATGGACAAGTCCCCTGCCTATGCACTAGATCCTGGCGCATTAGGAAAGGCTGAAAGAGATTTCAAAAACCCACTATATATACACCTGGTAAGACACCCATATGCCATGGTGCACTCTTTTGAGAATCATCATATGGATCAAGTTTTGTTCATGCATGAACAGCCATTTCTACCGCGCAAACTGGGTGAACTGCTCTGGCTGCTCAGTCATCAAAATATCGTGGATTTTCTCAAGCAGGTGCCGCAGGCGCGACAATACCGCCTGAAATTTGAAGATCTGGTAACCAATCCACATCAATCCGTGGCAGAACTTTGTAACCGGTTAGGGCTGGATTTCCATGAGTCAATGGTTAATCCATACCACGATCTGGATAAAAAGATGACAGACGGTATTTACAAGGACTCCAAACCAATGGGGGATACCCGATTGCTTAAATACAAGGCGATTGATCCAAAGGTTGCTGATAGTTGGCAGGGAGTTCTTACTGATAATTTTATCGGTGGCATGACCTGGGAGTTAGCAACTGCATTTGGTTATGAGCGCCCAGCTTCGACAGTTGAGACAGATGCCCAAGTCTCTGAGGTTCGGCGTGACAGATCTTCAAGACGGCAAGCCCTGGCAGGACGACGTCAGCGTGTGGAAAAACGACGCACAATAAACAAAAATAAAAAGGACTCATAATGAGCGTCCTGGATGAAGACCAATGCGAAAATGATATTGCCATCATCGGGATGGCTGGCCGCTTTCCGGGGGCGAAAGATGTTCAGGAATTCTGGGAAAACCTGAAAAACGGCGTCGAATCGGTTGTTTCTTTTACTGCTGACGAGCTGCGGGCCAGTGGGGTTGATCCTGATGTAATTTCCAGTGCTGATTATGTTAAGGCCGGTGCGCCACTGGATCAGGCGGAATATTTTGATGCCGAATTTTTTGGCTTCCAGCCAAAAGAGGCAGAACTTACCGATCCGCAGCATCGGATATTTCTCGAATGTGCCTGGTCGGCTTTAGAGGATGCCGGCTATAACAGTGAGAATTACAAAGGTCTTATTGGTATTTATGGTGGGGTTGCCCGCAACACCTACACATTGGGGATTCTAACCTCGTGTCCTGACAAGCTGAAATCAGTGGCCGAATATCAGGCTATTATCGCCAGTGAAAAGGATTATTCTGTTACCCGGGTTGCCTACAAACTCAATCTAAAGGGGCCGGCAGTCAATATTCAAACGGCCTGTTCAACCTCGGGCGTGGCAATTCATATTGCATCTCAGGCAATTATTGCCGGAGACTGCGATATGGCGCTGGTTGGCGGGGGCCGAGTACTGACACCATCACGCGCAGGGTATTGGTATGTGGAAGGGGGAACCATGTCTCCTGATGGCCACTGTCGTGCTTTTGATGCCAAAGCCAAAGGCATGGTGCGAGGCAGTGGCATGGGTTTCATTGTCTTGAAACGTTTGGGCGATGCGATTGAAGACGGCGACTGTGTACACGCTATTATCAAGGGTTCGGCCATTAATAATGATGGTTCGGCCAAGGTTGGTTTCACTGCACCTAGCGTAAGCGGTCAGGCCTCAGTGATCGCTGATGCGCAGGCCATAGCCGGTGTCGATGCCGACAGTATCAGCTATATCGAGACTCATGGTACCGGTACGCCTCTTGGCGATCCCATCGAAATTGCCGCTTTAACAAAGGCCTTTAGAGAAACTACTAACAGAAATGGGTATTGCGCAATTGGTTCGGTAAAAACCAATATTGGCCACCTCGATGCGGGTGCAACAGTGGCAGCCGTAATCAAGGTTGTATTGTCACTTAAAAACAAGATATTGCCCCCGAGCCTGAATTTCAACCAGCCGAATCCACAAATTGACTTTAAAAATAGTCCTTTTTTTGTCAATACTAAATTGCGAAAATGGGAAAGCAATGGCGAACCACGCAGGGCAGGCGTCAGTTCTTTTGGCCTTGGCGGCACGAATGCTCATTTGATACTGGAAGAGGCACCAATACTTAAAGTATCAACCCCGTCGCGTTCCTGCCAGCTATTTTTGTTGTCCGCAAAAACAACAACATCACTGGAAATTGCAACACAAAATCTGGCTTCCCATTTAAAAAAATATCCTGATACCAACCTGGCAAATACTGCTTATACTTTACAGACCGGGCGAAAACGTTTTAATCAGCGGCGTTTTGTTGTATCTGGCAATGTACATGAAGTAATTAAACTATTAGAACATCCTGTAGGTGCGGTAGCTGGTACGTTGGATAATGATTTAACAGAATGCAACGTTGCATTCATGTTTACTGGCCAGGGCTCACAATACGTCAACATGGGTGTTGGCCTGTATGAAACAGAGCCCGTTTTTCGTAGCCATTTTGATCATTGCGCCCAACTACTGACTCCATTATTGGAGTATGACTTGCGTACTATATTATTTCCAGGATCGCATAATTTAGATTGGGCAGAACAACAATTAAAGCAAACCGCGATCACGCAACCTGCATTGTTTTCGCTTGAATACTCATTAGCACAGCTATGGCGTTCATGGGGTATTACTCCCATCTCGATGATTGGTCATAGCATTGGTGAATATGTTGCTGCATGTCTAAGTGGGATATTTACCCTTGAGGACGCACTCAAACTAGTAGCGACGCGCGGTCGCCTGATGCAGTCCTTGCCAACAGGATCAATGCTGGCGATCTCGCTTTGTGAAGAGGGATTAAAGTCCTATTTGAGTGATGATGTATCGTTAGCGGTCATCAATGCTCGAAATGTCTGTGTCGTCTCGGGAGAAAATGAAATAATTGGTACTTTGCAACAAGAGCTGGAGAAAAAAGAAATCACTGCGCGACGCTTGCATACTTCTCATGCGTTTCATTCTCACATGATGGAACCTGTTCTGCAAGAATTCACTCAGGTGGCAAAAGGGATCAATATGTCTCCGCCCGAAGTTCCATTTATATCCAATGTGACCGGACATTGGATAACTGACAGTGAAGCGACCAGTCCTGATTACTGGGCAAGGCATTTGCGACAAACAGTACGTTTCTCGGATGGCCTGGGCATTATTATGCAGCAGGAAAATATCGCCCTGCTAGAAGTCGGTCCTGGTCGGACCCTGGCAACATTGGCACTGCAACACCCTGACAGAAAGCCAAACCAATCTGTGATCACCAGTATTCGTCACCCAAAGGAAGAGATTTCGGATACTGAGGTAGTGTTGAGCGGTCTGGGACGACTATGGCTGGCGGGATGTGATATCGATTGGCATGCATTTTATGCGGAGGAAAAACGGCAGCATGTATCATTGCCAACCTATCCGTTCGAAAGAAAACGATACTGGATTAATTTTTCCGATGTACGGGAACAAGCACCTGTTGCAAACGCTGCCGTAGAACAATTTTCTGACGAACGTAGTACAAGCAACATAGAAAACTCGTCTGTTGCAACAGAGAGATCACAAGTTTACCAAATTTTGCTGCGTATTTTAATTGACTCAAGTGGCTTATCTGAAAATGATATCGAGCATGATGTTTCCTTTCTGCAACTAGGATTCGAATCACTATCTCTTACACAAATATGCGCCAGGATAAAAAAAGAATTTGACGTTGAAGTAACGTTGCGTCAGGTGTTAGAAGATTTTTCAACCTTTGGGAGTCTTTCTGAATACCTAGAAACACAATATAAAGGCTTTAAAGATATTGGGGCCGAGAAAATAGACGCTTCTGCAGAAACCCAAAAAACAGGAACCAACGAAAACAAAACGAATAGAAATAATGAATTTGCGGTTGAAACGCAGAAGCGCAAAAGGTTAATTCAGGAAGAGCACGATCTTTTGCAAGAACTGGATTCCATCCGACAACAAATTTGTGAATTATCATCACCCGCTCTAACAACAGGTTACGGAGACAATCAAAGCGTTTCCGCCAGCCTGGAATTCCCACTGACCGAAGGGCAATTGGAGATCTGGGTTGCGAGCCAAATCAGTCATGAAAATTCCTGCGCCTTCAATCTATCCAACTGGATAAAAATGAAAGGTGCTCTTGATATTGCCATGATGCAGGAGGCGATCCAGGATCTGGTATCGCGACACGAGGCATTGCGCATCAATTTTCTGGCTAACGGGAGTGGACAGTTTGTCCATCCTGAGCGACGTATCGCCCTTCCATTCCTCGACTTGTCGCAGCAAACTGATCAGCAACGAAGTGAAACACTGAATTCAATACGTGATGAAGACATGGAATCGCCGTTTGATTTAACGACCGAATCACTTATTCGTGCCAAACTGATTCAAATAGGGAAAAGTGAGTTTCTTCTTTTTATTACTACACATCATATTATCTGCGATGGCTGGTCGACGGAAGTTTTATTACGTGATCTTGCTGAATTGTATTCAGCGCGGAGTGAAAAAAGGTCGCCGCAGT
This sequence comes from uncultured Thiohalophilus sp., assembly GCA_964596835.1. Classification (GTDB taxonomy): domain Bacteria; phylum Pseudomonadota; class Gammaproteobacteria; order UBA6429; family Thiohalophilaceae; genus JAADGZ01. The sequence goes on from CAZQVV010000096.1 coordinate 7,461, forward strand.
TACAGAATGTCATGCAATATAGCAAATTCACACGCTGGAATAATCGAATTCGCCATGGTGAAGAAGGAAAACGCTCCGATGACTACTGGCTTAAAATATATCAAGACTCCGTGCCCGTGCTGGATCTGCCGACGGATCGTCCTCGTCCGCCCTTTAAAACCTATACTGCCTCACGGGTGGACATGAAACTGGGTACAGAACTTTCTGGGAAAATAAAACAGGAAGCGGTAAAACAGGGCGTCACCCTGTTTGTTTATCTGTTGTCCAGCTTTAGTACACTGTTAAGCCGTTTGTCTAATCAGGATGATCTTGTTGTCGGCATTTCTGCTGCGGGTCAGGGTATGGCCGGTGATTGGGGTCTGGTTGGACATTGTGTCAACTTTCTTCCCCTCAGGGTCAGGTTCCCTGAGAAGGAAAGTACCGTCGATCACATCAAGTCTGTCCGTCAGGAAGTACTCAACGCTTTCGAGCATCAGAAAACCTCCTTTGGCAGCCTGGTGAAGCAAATTAATTTAGCTCGTGATCCGAGCCGCGTACCGCTGGTTTCTTTGATTTTTAATATTGCGGTGTCCACACACAAGATGAAATTACCCGCTCTTGAGGTAGAAGTCGGTTCCAATCCGAGACACTTTGAAAACTTTGACCTGTTTACTAATGTTGTGGATTCTGACGATGGCTTTGAATTACATTGGACCTATAATACCGACTTATTTGATGCAGACACTATTCGTCTCAGAATGGAAGAATTTAAAGTGTTGCTGCAAGCCATGGTGGAAAGTCCACAATTGCCTGTCTCGCGGTTGCCTCTTCTAACACCGTTTGAAAGCAAACAATTATTGCATGAATGGAATAACACCCATTGTGATTACCCGCCCGATGTTTGCCTGCATCAATTAATTGAACATCGGGCCGAACTTCAACCACAGCGCACGGCTGTGGTATTCGATGATCAAGAAATCAGCTACCGTGAACTCAATATAAAAGCCAATCGGCTTGCTCATCAGTTACGCTCATTGGGGGCGCACTCCGATACATTGATTGCCATTGCAGTGGAGCGTTCGGTTGAAATGGTGGTGGGACTGTTAGGAATACTCAAGACAGGCGCGGCCTATTTGCCGGTAGATCCGGATTTTCCTCGAGATCGCGTATCTTTTATGCTCGAGGATGCGAATGTACCAATTTTGCTGACGCAGTCTCATTTGTTGGAGTACCTGCCCGAAATACATGGCAAGGTGTTGTGTCTGGACACGGACTGGCCGGCCGTTTCAATCAACAGTGAAGATAATCTTGATCCCGGTTCAACACCTGAAAATCTTGCCTATGTTATTTACACCTCTGGCTCGACGGGTAAGCCTAAAGGGGTGGAGATTACTCACCGCGCCGTCGTGAATTTTCTGTTCAGCATGAGCCGATCTCCTGGTTTCCGTGATACGGATGTTATGCTGGCACTCACCACATTGTCGTTTGATATCGCCGTACTGGAATTGTTTTTGCCGCTTGTCGTAGGCGGCAAGACGGTCATTGTTAGTCGCGATGACGCATCCGATGGCCTCAGACTGCTTGCCAGGTTGACATCCTCTAATGCTACGGTCATGCAGGCGACACCCGCCAGTTGGCGATTATTGTTGAGTGCAGGCTGGAAGAGTTCTAGGCAATTAAAGGTTTTGTGCGGTGGAGAGGCAATGGATCTGGAATTGGCGACGGCGCTGAGTCAACGTGCCGAAAGCGTCTGGAATATGTATGGGCCGACTGAGACTACGATATGGTCACTATGCCACAGGGTGAATGTGAGTGAGGGTGTTATTTCTATAGGCAGACCCATTGCCAATACCCAGATCTACGTTGTTGATCGCAATATGCAACCTGTTCCACCAGGTGTGACGGGTGAGCTCTGTATCGGTGGGCAGGGCCTTGCCCGTGGTTATCTGCAACGTCCTGAGTTAACGTCTGAACGTTTCATTGATAATCCTTTTTCTCGGCAAGAGAATTCAAAATTATATCGAACAGGAGATCTTGTTCGATATCTGCCGAACGGGCGCCTGGAATACCTGGGCCGTATGGACAATCAGGTAAAAGTAAGAGGCTTCAGGATTGAATTAGGTGAAATTGAAAATGTTATGATGAAAATTGATGCCATCAGTCAGGGTGTTGTCATCGTAAGAGAGGATACACCGGGTGATGTCAGGCTGGTGGCATACTACGTTTCAGTGAACAATAAGCAAACAACCATCACTGACTTACGTAAGCAGTTGCGAAGTAAATTGCCCAATTACATGATACCTCAGCATTTTGTGGAAATTGATAGCATCCCCTTAACGCCAAATGGAAAATTGGATCGCAAAGCCTTACCCAAGCCCTTTGGACAGGCAATCGCCACACCGGTGAAGGAATTACCCCAAAGTGAAATGGAACAAAAAGTCGCCAGGATATGGCAGGAAATATTAGGAATGGATGGAATAAACGGAATAGGATTACACGATAATTTTATTGACCTGGGTGGGCATTCATTGTTGTCGATGCAGGTTATTATCCGAGTTAAAGAAGAAATGAATATCACGATAAGTCATAGGGCCATGTTTATGGATAACCTGGCGCAAATTGCCGCTCATTGTGAGCGAATTCTGCCTTCAGCATCTGACAAAGACGTTTCCAGTGAAAAAACCGACTCGATTTTTACAAAAATCAGAAAGAAATTTCGACGCAATTGATTTTTCTGTAAATAACTGTTCGATGATTTCAGGCTTTTATGATATTAGTACCTTAGAAATAATTTTCTGCGCATTTTGTAGAAAATTATTTCTAAGGT
>CAZQVV010000097.1:0-10181 GCA_964596835.1 uncultured Thiohalophilus sp.
CTAAAAGTAAATTGGCCCACAGTGACTTCCAATCACCATGGGCCAAACGACGTTCATTAATTTTCCGGATTTGCTTCTATTTCCAGAAAATCACTTGGTATGGCACGCCAGACAGACTGCACTGCCTGTATTGGCTATACGCAAGAACGTCGGGTTGGCGCTGGTATGCGGATTATGACAACTTGCACATTCGACAAAGGGTTCCGTGGCGCCCAGATCGGCCCGGGTATAAAGCTGCATATCTGTTTTTTCACGAACACCGGTCGTACCGATAGAGGTATCAACCCACCAGACAGGCTTGGCGTTAATCGTAGCCTTATAGGGTTTAACGAAGTCAGGATCTGCTGTTGCACCGCCAAAGGCGCCATCCGCATCAGCTGAGGTTGCACCACCACCGCCATACTGAATGCCGACAGGATGGTCGTTACTCAGATCAGTGCCGATATTGACAACGCTTGCCGTTGAATAGTTAAGTGAACCCACCTGGGTCGCCGTGGCGGTAGGTCCTGTCCAGGTACCCGCCAGGGCAGAACCCGCCGGATCATAACCGCCAGATCCAGGTGCATTGATCATGACGTTCATCGCCTGGGTGCCATCATGACAGGAGAGACAGGCAATCGAGACCGAACCTACCGGCGCGACCGCACCATCAAGACTGGTGGTTCCCAGAGAATCATACGTGGTATAGGAACTGGAGCTGGACAGAACCCGGTTCCAGAGTGGCACGGAAGCAGAGGTATCCGCGCCGTGCGGCGTATGGCAGAAAACACAGATAGCCTGGGTGCCATCAAATGTGTTCGTGCCTGTACCCGTACTGCCCAGGTTGTGTTTTGTGACAGAGATGCCAGCGTTTGCGATGTTAATAGACAGAACTCCCAGCGCTATCACTGCGCCTGCCAGCAAATTCGTTCGATTTAGTAATTGTATGTTCATAGCCCCCTCCGGCTTTTTGATCCCATAGTTAAAAATGTCAGGCAATATGCGTATAAATTTCACAGCTACTTAACACCTTGCAATATATTTGCCAGATCATAAGCATATGATTATACGGGAATTTATCTTGACACCTGCCATATTTGAGAATATTGACCCGCGCCGACTCCCATAATCGGGAATTTAAAACCCTCAAAATATAAACCGACTCAGGGCTTGTATAAATGATGCCGGGTGCGGGATTCTTTCCAATGAAAATACTTATATCGAAACAGAGAGTCCTCTCCGTGACAATCACTGCAAAGAAAATACGCGGTATTCCTGTGACGCAGGAAACTCGTCATGGCATCCCCTTCCTGGTTGTGACCCGTTCCCTGTTCCGCTTTTGCCGGATCCCACTGATGCGGATTGTGACAGGTCGGACAGGTTATCAACCCCGCCTGAACAGGCTGGCCATTGGCATCAAATACCGGGGGGAGAATATTGTCGGCCCGGCCACCAAACATCCGGCCTTTGTTGGCAGGAACCGTTCGCTTAGGATGCGTCTTTTGGGGTGGGATTTTATTTGCCGCAATATTCCCCAGCTGGTGACAACTGCGGCACATGGATTCCATCACATCTTCGCCGGGTCCCGGGGTTCGAGCCCACAACCGTTGAGGAATGATCGGTGTATGTACATTGTGACACTGACCACACACTCCTGATTGAGCGATATTCTGACCCTTTTTATTCCGCGCCTTTGGCGCCGTTACTCTCAGATCGTGATCGGTCTTCAGAATAGTGTTCTTGTCCTGATGACAATGAATGCAGAGTTTGGCGTCGCCGGCCGCATTGATTCTCAGGAAACTGTTGTTGGCCTGACCTTCTACATCTGCATGATTCCCCGTAAGACTGGCCGGCTTGCCAGGCTGCCACTGATGCGGGTTATGGCAGGTCGCACAATCCAGCTCACCCCGTTTCTTATTACGGGTTCCATCCCGGAGGAAGGTGGGCAAGCCCGGCTTCGCCTTCTTTGGTAATAGATCCAGGTTTACATGTAACGGATGCATGTGCTCACCGGGTAATTTGTCTTTGGCGCTACCGGTCTTGCTGTGACAGGTCTTGCACATTTTCTCCACCCCTTCGCCGGTTCGTCCCGTTTTTTTTGCCCACATATACGCCGCTTCACCATTATGTGGAAGATGGCAAGCACTACAGGCACCATTCTTTAGCGTCGTCTGCGCATCAATATTTTTTTCTTCAGGCGAGCTGATTGAAAGATTGTGCTTTGACAACTCCACGCTGGCATTTTTTCGATGACAATTGGTGCATAGACGGTTGCGGCCATCGTGCGCAATGCGCAGGAAACTGTTGCTGCCATCGCCTTCCAGGGTCCGGGGATCAGGCAATTTACCCGACACTTTCTTGTGCGACCATTTATGCGGATTATGACAGGTCAAACAGGTGACATTGCCACCCTTTTTACTGCGCGTACCAAATTCGTCGTAGAGCGGTAGCGCAATAATATCTGCAAATTTTCTCGGTGCAATATATTTGCTAACCCATTTTTTTATAGTCGCCGTAATCCCCACCCGGGAAACAGGAATGTCCACGGGATGGGTATAGATCCCCAGCGTTTTTTTATGCGCAGGACCATCGCGGGTATGACAACCCAGACAATAGGACGAAACCGTATCCATCCCTGTCTGAAAATTTCGCGCCCACAGTCGTGGCGTATTTGCATCATGGGGAATATGACAGGCACTACAGGGGCCTAATTCGGCGACGGTTTTGCCGCGAATATTTTTGGTCTCCGGCGCCATAATCCCTATATCGTGTTTGCTTCCGCGAATGCCGCTCTTATCGGCATGACAGGACGTGCAAAGCCTCGATTCATGATTATCACGTACCAGTAGTTTTTTGACCTCGGAACCATGCGCCCGGTGGCAGGATTGGCAAATCACTTCCTTTTTCTTGCTAAACTTGGATCCGCGCTCACGTAGCGCGTCGGGGATATGTGAGAGTTTTTTATTAACCGGATGGTTACCGGAAGCCGGGCCTTTCTTCTTGTTCTTATGACAGATCATACACATGCTGGAATTGATATTCAGAACCCGAAGGAATATCGGCGCTTCTGTCTGATTCCAGTCCACACCGTGCGCAGAATGGCAGGTGCCACAATACATTTTGCCATCCTCATTGAGTGGAAAAACTTCTTTTCCATCCACCAGGGGTATTTTGACATTGGTACTGGGAACCACACCGACAGGATGGGTGTGTTTGCGATTTTTCCATAAAAAACGGGAATCCATAACATAGCCGTCATGACAGGAAAAACACATGCGCTCGGTACTGACGATATCCTGCTTACCGCTTTTCTCTATCGGCTCTGGATTATAGGGGATTAACGGCGTGACATCTTTGCGCTTGAACTCATTTAACCACATGATATGGCAGGTGGCGCATTCACGTTTGGCGGAAGGCAGGCGCGCTTCAACCGAAGAATGATACAACAGCCCTGACAATAGTATCAAATAGAATATTCGATACGAGAACCATGGCAGGCTGACACTTTTCATTATTATTTCTTCAACTGAAATACAGCAACCCGATTTTTCAATACTTCAGCAACATACAGGCGCTCCTGCCTGTCGATAGTAATACCTGCGGGAGTAATCAGCTTATATGCTATATTTTTGGGTTGAAGAACATACTTGAAGCGCACTCGGCTATCATAAACCTGTATCACGTCCATGTAGCTATCGGATATATAAAAATTATTTTTGGCGTCGATAGCAACACCTTTAGGTCTAAATAGTTGCCCGGGAAGTACACCCCACTCACCCACCTGAACAGAGAAAGTGCCATTCTTATCAAAAACCTGTACCCGTGTATTCAATACATCAACGACGGCTATACGCGAGTCCGGTAATACCAGAACGGCACCTGGAAAACGAAACTGCCCAGGGTTCAAACCATTCCCTCCCCACTCGCGCAATAATTTCCCTGCCGCACTGAAAACCATTAGCCGATGATTGCGATTGCCCGTAACATAATATTCCCGACCATCATCAGAAACCGCAATATCGATCGGGCGTACAGCCTTACCCCGGCTCATAACCTTGAATTGGCGTATAAAATGGCCGGTATGTGTGAAAATCTGAATTAGCCTGTTTCCGGTGTCGGCCACATAAATTTTATTATGATGGAGGGTAATACCCACAGGGCTATCCAGTTTTCCCTGTCCATGGCCCTTAGAGCCAAAGCTATACATAAGATCGCCCTGGAGAGAGAAAACCATGATACGATGATTAGCACCATCCACCACATAGACCGCTCGCTCATCCACTGCCACATCGGTTGGCATAGACAACCAGGTTGAACCCGCACCCGTAAGATAGTGCAGAAAAGACATTTTTTGATAAGGAATGGGCGCGGCAATCGCTTTCGCCGCTATAGCAACCGGCGCGCCTGTGCAACACAGAAAAAACGCGACAACATGACAGACAGAAAATAGAAGCCGAGCATGAATAGTCATATCAGTTCTCCAGCCCGATAATACCGTCTGTTGCATACTTCAAACAGGCAGATCTATCTCTGTTTATTTCCGCCTGTTATTGCCGCTTGACCCTTTTTTGAAAAGATTTGGAAAATAAAAATTTTTGTACTTTTTGACTATCCCGATAATATTCAGGTTAGTAACATCAAATATTCGCTGTTCTGAAAATCCCAATTTGCGAAAAGGCAGATAACTTTTGTCTTCCGCTACATGGCAGCGATCACAGAAGCGGCCCTTACGTCGAACCAGTTTATGGATGCGCTTTTTCATTGCCTCCTTGTCACTATCCGACAATTTATCCTTAACCTGCAGGAACTCCTGCACTTCAGGTTTATCTTCAATCGGCTCCATCAGAGTCTTTTTGCCATCAATATCAGCATAGATCACTATCTTTGAAAAATAATCATCTGTTTTCACCAGAAACCCTGTATCGGGATCAAGACGGGTGCCATAATGCGGTCCTTTGACTTTAATGCCACTGTAATTCAACCAGGCAAAAGTATATTTATTTTCAGGTATTTTTTCTTCGTTGGTATGACAGGTCATACAACCCACAAATTGGGTATGCATATTAAGAAGCGTACGAATCATTCTTGTCTTTGAATGGGGGTAATCGCCATGACAATAAAAGCAGATCTGTTTTTTTCCATTATTAATAGTATCGTTCTTCCGGATATTGTGAAAATGGCGCATTTTTTCAGAGAAACGTTCTTCACTGAGTACCTGCAGCAATGCCGTTTTCTCTTTTCCTTTAAAAAACCCCAGTTTCTCTCCGAAAGCAATCGAAATTTCAAATAACAGGCTCAGGATAACCGCACCTAAAATAAAGGCGGTTAAAGAACTCAAAACAGGATGTTCTCGCCGAAGCCCGGTAATGCTAAAGGGATCACTCCGGAATTCACCCGGTATCCGCGCCTTGTGATCAATCATTACCAGGATCGCAATACCCAGAAACATAAAAAGAAAAACGGAAATAACAATAAAGATTGTTAGCGCATCCCCTGATTCAGGCATGATTCAAACCCACATTAAGCAGTAAATTATTCACCCAGATACAACCAGATGGTAAATAAACCAAACAACGTCCAAAGAAAAACCATAAATAAGGCACTATAAGCAATCAGCTTCTGATACCATTTCAGCGCCTGCATCATGGCGACACACCTTCTATGGCAAGATCATCTTCACCCTCTGTATCCTCATCGAGTTCACGTGCGCTTAGAAGATCCATCAGATAATCCCTTTCTTCGGGCAACTCCACAAGATTTCGGAGATATTCAAGAAAATGCTCTTCCATCTGATGTTCTCGTGTTATTTTCCCAGTCAGAAATGTCCACTGCATAGGAAAACGCCCCGGTGCAAGATGTACGTTGTACCAGTGCCAGAAGGCAATCACCAGAAGCGCAAGCAAGGCTTCATGTGGATGTGAGAGGCGCATCATTTCCTGGAAATGTGAAGCCACACTGACGGGTAGAACGGCTGCCCAGAATTCAGGGAATAGAAAAGAAGATCCGGAAACAATCATTACGATATTACCGAAGGCTGCCGCAAAATAATGGATCTTCTGTTTATACATAAATTTATCCATCTCGGGCCGCATCTTTCTGGCGCCACTGAAATAGAGCATGTCATCCCTGAAATCCCGCAGATCTTTAAAACTTGGCAGGATAGTACGACGAATATCAAAGCGGCCTTTTAACATCTGCGACAACGGGCCAAGCGTAATGGTGAACGCATGGTAAATCATACTGAGTACCATGACACTGGCCAGTGCCCGGTGGATAACCCGTGAGACATCAACACCCCCAACCAGGGCGTTCAATGGTGCCGCCCAGAAGTGATCAAAAAAAGCGATGGGAAGACCCGTAAATGCCAGCGCAAGAAACGTGACAAAGGTCAACATATGCTGAATACGAATATGAATTGAATAACGCGGCAGGTCGCCGATCGGATTTGAAACAACATTCTTGTATAACAGCACCCGGTCATCGGGCATGGCTGCGATGATGGTCTCAATATCATCACGCTCCAGATAGTCAACATCGTTCATCTCCATTGATCTTTCCAGAACACTTCGTGCTTCTGCCGATAAATTCATTGTCAATTACCTGCTGATTCGTTTTCCAGTATATTTATAAAAATCTAGACTTTTCTGTCACGCCCGCGTCTCGACGGGCGCCACCAGGATGAACCCTTTTTAATTTTCCAGACAACACCATCCCGTCTGCGACCAATAGTTTCAACCATGGCCATACCAACCAGTAAAAACAGCACCACATCACCCACCCAGCCATAAACAATCTCCGCATAATGCCGGAAAGGATTGTCATCTTTATGATTGGTGGGGTGCGGATCAAGTAAAGCATAGTTTCTATCCGCATAAATGTGGCAACGTTGACAGGTCTTCAATTTTCGCCCCGGACTCACGGGCGAAGCCGGATCTCGGGATGGCCGTATAAAATGAACGGACAAATAATAGTTCTCATAATCCGCATGGCAGTCAAGACAATTAGCCGCCTTTTTGTAACCAAAGCGGGTTACTTTTCCATGAAAACTTTCATTATAGGACTCGACGGCATAGGGATATTTCTCACCCAGTTTTCGACCTTCAGCTTTTGCCGCTTTCATATGACGTTCAACCAACCGCTTGTCACCATGACAACTTGAACAGAGCTGAACGATTTCTTCAGAAGAACGTTTGACCTCGCGAATACGTCTACTGGTATGTTTATACCAGTTTATTACAAATTTTCTGTCTTCGTGACACACCACACAGCGATCGACTATGCGTTTTGGCGGCTTAGCTTCCTCCGGATTATAAATGGGATTAGTATGGCAGGTAACACAGTAGGGCTTGTCTCTGTCCGGCCCTGTTGCAAGCTTCTTGCGCCCATGTGTACTTTTTATATATTTATCATAGATAGGCTTGTGGCTGAAATTCTTCCCGGTTGCAGGGTTCTTTATCGAATGACATTCCGAGTCACACTTCACACCCACCTTCACTTTTTTGTGCGGCAGCTGTTTTATGTAGCTATGACAATCTGTACAGGGAACGTTTCGATGAACGGTTTGAGCAAACACATGAGGGATAATATAATAATTTCGGAGCGTACCGTCCTCGGTAATACGCCCCATTTTGGGATATTTATGACAAAGAAGACAAGCCTCATCATCTTCAAATGTCCATCCTGCATGGCTGTAAATAAGACCAGACAAGATTAACAAAAAAATCGGTTTTAATACGTTATGCATTACTCCCTCTCCCCCGAGAGATGTTACAGAAATATATTAAACTTCTTAAGATTCCAATTATTTATAGTCTGCATAATAAAGCTACCATAAGAAAAAATAGAATCACTTGTTTTAGATCATATTGCAATGCAATTTATTCCCAAAAATAACCGACCGACCCCTCCACACCACAAACCATCACTCATAAGTCATGGCAATTTTCACACATCTGACTGGACCGCAAACGTTTGGGTTCATCGGCGCCTTTCGCCGCCCGCGCATTTTTAAGCACGCCGCGTTCATGTGGATTATGACAAGTTGCACAATAAATACGGCCATTATCCTTTTCAAGAGGAAGAATAAGACCATTGATTTTTTCCATTTTCAGCATGTGACGCCGGATCCCGGGCGAAGGTTTTACAAGATGCTGCGGCCCACCCTTGTCCAGAAAAAGAAAATTGCCCCCAGGATGTGGAGCCCATTGATGACAGTTCAAACACAGGGCTGCATAGTCGGTCTTAACCCACAGCTCAGTATCAACTGCGCTACCATCATCCAGCTCCCTGGGAACGCGCATATGGCAAATCAAACATTTGTCAGGTTGGATTTCACCGGATTCCGATATTTGGTCATGTGAATTCAGGCGTTGATAGGCTTTTTTATCATGACAGTTATAACAAAGTCCGGTGCGTGCGCGATAAGGCCCTCCACGCATAAATTTCGGATTTATTTTATTTTCAGAAAAGCGTTTCTTAGTACACTGCATCAGAACATCATGACAGGAAGAACAGCTCATTAATTTTTCCTCTTTCTTTCCCTGGAGCAATGTTTTTCTGAATGCAACGGGCATACGCTTGCGCATACTCTTCGGAACCGCAACGGTCAGCGGGTGATCATGCCTATGATCGCCCAACGCATCATGACAGTTATTGCAGGTCGCATTGATACTTTTTCCACGCAATCGCATATTTTCCTTGTCCGGTTTATCCTTATGGCAGGCTGTACAGGCATCCACGTTCCAATGGGGATCGGGAATATCTTTTATTTCAATTTCGCCTTTCTTGACCCAGGTTTTTATTCTGGCTGCCTGCGAAAATGGAATTTCCGCTGCCAGCAATACAGGAGTCAACCAGCACTGCAAGAATAATAATGCAAAAAAAACCCACCACCGTTTTGAAGTGGGAAAAATAAAACCTGTCAGTCCCGCTTGCGGCACAGAATACCCATGGTTAACTAATAAACAGGCTCACCTACCCGTTCGGCTTATCGGCTGTAGGCGTACTTTTCTCCGGCTGGCTGTTTTTTACACCATTTATCGAATCAGCACTGCCCATCAACCTGGTCGGCCTGAAAACATCGACCTTGCGAAAAAACTGATCCACAATATAAACTTCGCCATTGGTCTTATCTATCGCAACGCCTGAAGGCAGCATGTATTTCCCCGGTTTGTCGGTGGAACCCCGGTTGCCAATATGCATGAGTAACTGCCCTTTCGGTGAGAACAACTGGACATTACCAAATGCGGTATCAACCACATAAACATTACCCCAGCGATCCACAGCAATACCTTTTGGCCGGGAAAACTGACCGGTACGCCGGCCGATACCACCAAACTTGCGAATGAATTTTCCATCCATGTCAAATACCTGAACCCGAAAGTTGCCTCCGTCCACGACATAGAGAAGGTGGTTGTAGGGGCTGATTACCGCGTCGCGGGGTAAATTAAACTCCCCATCTTTATTTCCCCGTGTACCGATATCGAACAGGTGCTTTCCGCTAACAGCATCAAATACGCGTACCCGGTGGTTTTTACTTTCCACGCCACCGGTATCCACAACATAAACACGCGTACCTTCCGGATCAACGGCAACACCTGATGGCCGGCTGAAATAATCTTTTCCGCCCAGGACCCGCAGGTATTTACCATTACGATCATAAACCGTCACCCGCTTGGCTGTACCATCACAAACATAGAGATTGCCAGCCGCATCCTGTGCCAGGCCCAACGGCATAAACAGACGGCCCGGTTCCTCCCGCCCGATTTCAAAAAATTTACCTTCCCCTGCGGGATCCATTACCATCACGGTACGCCGCACAGTGTCACCGACAAAAATACGTCCCTTGTCTACGCTGATGTCAAAGGGTTTGGCAAAACCCTCTCCATGAAGCTGCTCGCCGGTAGCAAAACGACGAAAAGCGTTGGTCGAATCTTCCTTAACCACATCGATGCTGCTGCGAATGGTTCGCTCATAGATAAAGCGGGGTTTTTCCGGTGGCAATGGAAAAACCGGAATCACCGCTTCTTTTTCGACCTTGTCCGAGGTGACGGTACAGGCGTTCAGGAACAGAACAAATCCAGCCAACAAGATTATGATGTTCCGTTGATTTCTATTCATATCGTAACCAGGCTCCATGACTAAAATTAACCACCCGCAGAGCGGGTGGTATGATGAAAGCCCCTGGAAGGGGCTATGGTTAA
>CAZQVV010000098.1:0-10158 GCA_964596835.1 uncultured Thiohalophilus sp.
GTTATGCATAAAAAGTCCTGGTAAGCAATCTCTAAGAAATTGCTTGCAAAACATCTCATTATGAGATGTTTTTTAACAAATGCACATTATCACACGCAAGCGATTGCTCGGTTTTTCTGAAAAGCACCCAAATACCGCTATCCCATTGGACGCATGGTATCGAATTATTAAACATAGGTAACTATTCAGTATGATTGTCAGGGAACCTGGTATGTAGGTTGGTGCTGAGCAACGCGAAGCCCAACAGGCACGTCCTTCGGTCGCCCAACAGGCTCGGCCTATCATTGACTTAATGGTTGGGCTTCGCCATAAAGATCATGGCTCAGCGCCAACCTACATGTTTGACTCATTCTCTCAAATAACTTAGGACGCGCGCGGAAATTAACTTTCCATCTTTGTCTATCTATGATCTAATCGGTGTGCGCACAGCGGAGCTTAAGATGGATACACTATCAAAGCATTAAAATGAGCTCAGAGGCAATTGAAATTATGCGTTACACCCTTGATGAAGTTGGAAAGTTAATTTTGATCAAAGCCCTTAGGCCGGACAATGGTTGGCGACCTTTCTCCAGTATGCTGAATAGTTACTTGAATTTTAGACACTATTTTGTGGGGATACCGCAGCTCCTAAACTAAATAGTTAGAACTATTAATCGTTGCATAAGTATTCGCACGTGTTTTATACCCTCACCCCAACCCTCTCCCGGAGGGCGAGGGGGTTATGATGCAAATACTTATGCAACGATTATATTTAGAACTAAATGAACTTTACTGAACAGCCCAGGCCTGATTCATGCGGTGAACTTGTAGTCTTGCTGTAAATATCTGAAAATCAAATAATGAAGACGACGAAAAATCAGGCCCTCGAGATCCTGAAAAACGTATTTGGGTATAGCGAATTTCGTCATTCACAGCAGGATATCATCCAGCAGTTGATGCAGGGCGCGGATGCCGTGGTGTTAATGCCCACTGGCGGCGGTAAGTCGTTGTGTTATCAGATCCCAGCCATGTTACGGCCTGGAGTGGGGGTTATTGTCTCACCGCTGATTGCGCTCATGCAGGATCAGGTCAGCGCCCTGTTGCAGTTGGGGGTTAAGGCGGCTTTTCTGAATTCCACGCTGGATGCGGCGACTTCTCGTGAAATCGAACAGAAAGTAGGCAAGGGGGAACTGGATTTACTCTATGTCGCGCCCGAGCGACTGATGACCGAATCGTTCCTGAATCTACTGGATTGCTCACCTCTGGCTCTGTTTGCCATTGACGAGGCCCATTGTGTGTCCCAGTGGGGGCATGATTTTCGTCCGGACTATATTCAACTATCAGTATTACATCAGCGTTATCCCCAGGTACCGCGTATTGCCTTGACCGCCACCGCCGATGAAACGACGCGAGGGGAAATTATCCAGCGTCTGGGGCTGGAACAGGCAGGACTTTATGTCTCCAGTTTTGACCGCCCTAATATTTGTTACCGCCTCTCCCAGAATCAGGGCAATGCCAGGGATGCGCTGTTGCGGTTCATCCTGAATGAACATGAGAATGATGCCGGCATCGTTTATTGCTTGTCGCGGAACAGGGTTGAACAAACGGCCGAATGGTTAAGCAGGAAGGGGCTCACGGCATTGCCGTATCACGCAGGATTGCCAGCATCTGAGCGCAGGCATAATCAACTTCGTTTTTTAAACGAAGATAATATTATTATCGTTGCCACTATTGCTTTCGGAATGGGTATCGATAAGCCTGACGTGCGATTTGTCGCCCATCTGAATTTGCCCAAAAGTATTGAAGCGTATTATCAGGAGACCGGGCGCGCGGGGCGTGATGGCCTGCCCGCAACCGCCTGGATGATGTATGGTCTGCAGGATGTGCTTACGCTGAAGCAGATGATGGAGTCATCGGCGGCGGATGAGAAACATAAGCGCATTGAGCGGCACAAGCTCGATTCCATGCTGGGCTTTAGCGAGCTGACCAGTTGCCGCCGGCAAGCCCTGTTGAAATATTTTGGCGACCATCTGCAAGAACCCTGCGGTAATTGTGATACCTGTTTAACACCGGTTGAAACCTGGGATGCCACCGTGGTGGCGCAAAAAGCTCTGTCCTGTGTGCATAGAACCGGGCAACGATTTGGAGTCAATTATCTGTCTGATGTTCTGATGGGCAAAGATAATGAGCGGATTAAAACTTTCGGCCATGATCGGCTTGGGGTTTATGGAATAGGCGCCGAATTGAATGCCAGACAGTGGCGCGGTGTTTTCAGACAACTTATCGCACGAAATCTGTTAACGGTTGATCTGCAGGGCCATGGTGGTTTGCGTTTGACCGAAGAGTGCCGTAGGGTGCTTCGTGGCGAACAGGTCTTGATGCTTAGAATCGAGCCTGAGAATAAGAAAACATCGGTCAGGAAAAGAAAACAAAAGCCTGGAATTAATGAGTCAAATAAATATCTGTGGGAAGCTTTGCGAGCATGCAGGAAAAAATTGTCGGAACAGCTGGGGGTACCACCCTATGTCATTTTTCATGATGCAACTTTAATGGATATGTTGGAAAGGCAACCGCAGAACCGGCAACAATTTTCGAGAATATCCGGTGTTGGCGAGCATAAACTGGAAGCTTATGCGGATGAATTTTTAAGCGTAATACAGGCGCATGAAGAAAAAGAGAAACGCTGTTTGCCGACAAGTGATACGGTCGAAGAAACTCTGGAATTATTTAAACAGGGCGTGAGCATTCATGATATTGCTGAGCGTAGGAATCTAAAGTTGTCGACTATCTATGCTCACCTGGCGGAAAAAATAGAACAGGGCGTGTTATCTCTGACCGATGTTGTCGATATTGATGAGCAGAAGATCAAGATAATTCAGGATGAGCTGTTGAACCTGGATGAGCAGGATCAGGGGAAATTAAAACCCGTTTATGATGCGCTGGAGGGTATATTTAATTATGACGTGTTGCGCTGTGTCCGGGCCTCGCTAGTGTCTGCCTGAAGAAAAACGGGGGGGGGCCGGAAATAAATACTTTAAAGCTCGTCTTCTGAGCTTGAGTCCGCCATCCATCTGCCGATAAGTAGAACTCACAATTTTGATAGCGATATTTGGCAAGATTCTGATTTTTATAGTATTCGGCTAACTGGAGCCATTGGGGTCACCCCTTCTTCACCGACAGGAGGGCGGGCGTTAACGAGACGGCCGTGGGCAGAATATTTCCTCCTTTTAACCAAAGGCAGAGCTGAGTGACGACACAGGAACTGGATAAAACTCTGGAGTATATCCAGATACAGACACTTTTCAGGAATTCTCCGTCGGTCATACTGGCATCAGTTTTTTCCGCGTTGGTGCTGACGGCTGTTTATTGGAGCCAGCATGTACATGTCGCATTATTAATCTGGTTGGGCGCTATTCTCAGCATCAATGCTGTGCGTGGTTTTTTTGCCTGGGAATTTCATCGGAAAAATGTGCAGATTGAGAGTATACGACTGTGGTGTCGCCTGTTTTTCCTTCCTTCACTTTTGTCGGCTTCTATCTGGGGGGTGGGCGCATATATTTTTTATATTCCCAATGGGGGTCAATATCAGGCAATTGGGATCGTTGTTCCCTTGGCGCTGGCGGCGGGTTCACTGGTCTTTTTGTCCATGGTGCGGTGGCTGTTTTTCAGCTCCTTTCTATTGATTACGCTTCCCCTGCTGCTGCGAGTGTTGATTGCAGGTGACTTTGTTGATATTGCCATTGGTCTTCTGGTTGCTGTTTATATCACCATTTTCATAATCTTCGGTTACGGTCTGAACCGCATCCTGACCGAGAGTTTTCGCCTGCGATTTGAGAATCTTGAACTGGTTGAACGCCTGACGCGGGAAAAAGAATCAGCAGAACTGGCCAATGTGGCCAAATCCAGGTTTCTGGCCGCTGCCAGCCATGATCTGCGTCAGCCCCTGCACGCGCTGTCCCTGCTTTCCAGCGCGCTTTGTGATCGCATAAAATATCCTGAAGTTAAACATATCGTTGACAAGATTATGCTGGCGGTCTCCGCTCTGGAAAATTTGTTTAATGCTTTGCTGGATATCAGCAAACTGGATTCCGGCGTACTCAAACCGAACCTTATCAGTTTCAGATTACGTAATATTTTCGACAAAATTGAAAATGACTACCGGCCGGAAGCGGAGCGCAAAGGGCTAGAATTTATAGTCGATAGCTGTTGTGATTCGATCGTCTACTCGGATGATATTCTACTGGAACGGGTGGTGCGTAACTTTGTTTCCAATGCCCTGCGTTATACGGAGAAGGGGACGATCAGGCTCTATTGCAAACTGGAAAATGGGAAAATCGTTATTTGTGTCGAAGATACGGGTATCGGCATTCATGGGGACAGCCTACAGGCAATTTTTGATGAGTATGTGCAGATCGATAACCCGGAGCGTGATCGGGAAAAAGGCCTGGGGCTGGGGTTGGCTATTGTCGCCAGGATCAGCCAGTTGCTCGATTACCGTGTGCATGTAAACTCAGTACACGGCAAGGGTTCCGACTTCAGTATTGAAGTCCCGTTGGGCCGAAAACAGGATATTCCTCCCCCTGAAACGACTATTGTGCGTGCATCCGCAATAGAACTCCGTCAACTTAAAGTCCTGATTATCGATGATGAGCGCTCCAACCTGGATGCGTTGGATGCACTGCTGCGGGGTTGGAAGTGTGAAGTGATCCCGGCCGAATCCGGTGAGGAAGCCTGTGACAAGATTCGGGAGCTGAACAAAGAGCCGGACTGTATTCTCACGGATTATCGCCTGCGTAATAACAAGACCGGGTTGGATGCGATCAAATCAATCTTCGAAGTCATGGGGCGCTCAGTTCCGGCCGTGCTGATTACCGGCGATGTGGCGATCAATAAACTGCATGAAGAGGGTGCGGATGCCTATCACCTGATGCATAAACCCGTGCAGCCTGCACGTCTGCGCGCCTTGCTGAAATATATCCACCAGCAGAAACTGCGCGAAAAAATGCAGGTACCGGATGAATCGCAGCAGGAGGCCGGCCGGACTTAGGCGGAGATAAAACCGGTTTCTTTGGCCATGATGACAGCCTGGGTACGGTTAGTGGTATTCAGTTCTTTCAAAATGGCGGTAACATGAATTTTTACCGTGCCTTCCGCCATGCCCAGATGGTGGGCAATAATTTTGTTAGACATGCCTTCGCACATCAGTTTTAGTACGTCGAGCTGGCGCGGAGTCAGGCGCGATTTTATTTCTGCTGCTGCTTCATTTTTGTCTAAACTGGCCAGAAGAGGACCCGAGCCCGTGATTTGCCGTATCTGGAAAGTGCCGCTGGTAGAGGACAGATCGGGAACAAAAATCTCGCCATCCAGAATTTGCTTCAGTGCATCCAGCATTTCACTACTGGTTAACGATTTGGGGATATAGCCGGAAGCGCCGCTTTCGATGATGCGCAGCATATCAGCTTCATATTCAGACGCGGTAACAATGACGACAGGCAGTTCCGGGTGACTTTCCCGTAGCTTGAGAAGGCCGGAATAGCCATCGATGCCCGGCATGTCCAGATCCATCAGAACCAGATCCAGATCGGCGTGCCCCTCAACGTAGTCGAGTACTTCCGCGGCATTGCCAGCTTCCATCACTTCCACATCATCACCCAGCGATTGCAAGGTATAGAGCAGTCCCTGACGGAACAGGGCATGGTCATCCGCTATCAATATTTTCATTAAGTCATTCCAGATAGAAGCTGGCTTAGAAGTCGTGGAACTTTAAATCTTTCACAGAGATTACACCATATCACTTTAGTAAATAGTGCGCCTGAAATACTTCAATCTATGACCTATGTCATAATTTTCACGGGCGGGCCAGAAAGATGTAGATTAATTCCATAATTCACTGATAATTTGGGATGATATGCATACATTGACAGGATTTTCTCAAATTTCCGCAAACAGGAAAACCGTAGAAGTAGGGGTTTAATCCGGATCCGCCATGGGTCCTGATTCAATAGTAAAGTGTTATACTGAGATTTATACAACAGCACCGGCTGACCGGTGCTTCTACTGTGTTGATGTCAATATGGAGCAGAAATCAGTAAGTTTAAAAATGGGAGATACATCGTTACTTATCTGGGGAGTCATATTTGGGGGCATCGGTCTCGGCTTCTTTACCTATGGAAAAAAGCAAAAAGCAGTCGTTCCATTGCTTGTCGGTGTCGCTTTATTTGTTTTCCCCTATTTTATATCCAATGTTTACATGCTCGTCATTGTAGGCTCGGCTTTGGTCGCAGTGCCTTATTTTATAAAAAAATAACCCGGTTCAGAACACAGAATTCCGTGAACCTCGAAAAGGTTTATACCTTTCTAAAATAGCGGAATAAATAGATTCGAAATTTATACCTCGTGTCAGATTTCAACGGAAATAATATGAAAGTCCATCATTTACAACATGTACCCTTTGAAGGTTTGGGTAGTATGGAGGCCGTTTTAAAAGAAAGGGGCCATCAATTATCCTCTACACATTTATATGCAAATCAGGACTTGCCTTTGCTCAATGATATTGACTGGCTGATTGTCATGGGTGGCCCTATGGGTATTTATGACGAGAAAAATTATCCCTGGCTGAGGGCGGAAAAGGAGTTTATTCGTGATGCCATTAATTCCCGAAAAATTGTTTTAGGGATCTGCCTGGGAGCACAACTCATTGCTGACGTGCTTGGAGCCAAAGTATACAGGAATGTACATAGGGAAATTGGCTGGTTTGATATCAGGCGTTCTGCAAAAGCGGAGGGCACTATTCTGTCAAAGATAATGCCTGAGAAAATTGAAGTATTTCATTGGCACGGGGACACGTTTGACATCCCGGAGGGGGCAACTCTTCTCACCGAGAGTGACGTGTGTAAAAACCAGGGATTCATCATGGATGATCGTGTGGTTGCCTTCCAGTTTCACTTGGAAACAACATTAGAATCAGCCATATCGCTGATAGATCACTGTGGCGATGAACTTGATGGCTCATCGTATGTCCAATCAAAAAATGAAATACTTTCAAACCCTCAAAGGTTCTCAAACATCAATCAGGTTATGCGCTCTGTGCTGGAAGTATTGGAAAGAAAAAATCGTTGAAGGATAGAAAAGTGTTTTGGCTTCCTGATTTATGCGAAACAAGATTGAACAAACCCATAATTATGGAGTACATAAAATGGTGAAAATATTATTGTTCCTTGTTTTTCCATTTCTGATCATAAGTTGTGGAGAAAACAATGATGAAGCGAAAGTTGATGGCAGATGGTATACGCAATCACAGGTGAATAATGGGCGTGTTGTATTTGGAAAAGACTGTGCAGCATGTCACGGCGGCAATGCACAGGGAACATTTAGCTGGACACGAAAATCATCCAATGGATCGTATCCGCCGCCTCCCCTGGATGGAACCGCGCACACCTGGCATCATTCTATGAAGTTGTTGAAAAGGACCATAAATAACGGAGGCATTCCATTGGGTGGAAAAATGCCGGCGTTTAAAGAGAAGTTGTCAGAAAATGAAAAAAATGAAGTGATTGCTTTTTTTCAAAGTCAGTGGAATAAAAAGATTTATGATGCATGGATAAAAAGAGGTGGGTTAAATTAATGTTTTATGAAAGAGGATCCTGCTACGCTCGATCCGGCATTAGCGCAGTTATCAGGAATTGAATTTTTCAATCTTGATCCGGGTAGGTAGCCTGATTCAGACCCGGTTGCGGATGAGGGTGATTTTCTCAATGTACTTCATGCCCCAGTCCTGAAGTGATTTAAGGACGGGGGTAAGCGTCAGTCCAAAAGCGGTTAAAGAATATTCTACCTTCGGCGGAATTTCCGGAAATATTTTTCTATGTATGATTTGATCGGCTTCCAGTTCTCTGAGCTGCTTGGTGAGCATTCGTTGAGTAATGCCGGGAATAAGCCGTTTTAGTTCATTAAAGCGCCGGGTTTCGTTATTCAGGTGATGAAGGATGATTCCTTTCCATTTCCCACCTATTACCGCTAAAGCCGCTTCCACCGGGCATCCAAAACTGCAGTCTGGCCTGTCGTCGTTATTCATGGATTACGCCTCTCCTGGTAGTATACATTTTGTGCCTACACCACAAAAATGTGCGTTCTTACATAATTCATACTCGTGGCATATTATCAGGTTTTCTTATTAACAGCACCCTGGAGAGAAGCATGAATACAAAAGAGGCAATTAGAACTCGTCGCGCGATTAAAAATTTTAACCCTGAGCATGTTATGACCGATGAGGAAGAAAATGAATTGCTGTCATTAGCGATGTTGTCGCCGACAGCATTTAACATACAGCACTGGCGATTTGTGGTGGTAAAGGATAATGGTTTAAGAAAACAAATAAGGGAAGCGGCCTGGGATCAGGCACAGGTCACGGATAGCTCTTTGTTTATTATTATGTGTGCGGATTTAAAAGCATGGGAAAAGGATCCGGTTCGCTATTGGGCTAATGCGGAAAAGGAAGTTCAGGATTTCATGCTGCCGTCTATTGACGCCTACTATAGAGGCAAAGATCAGGTGCAACGGGATGAGACCATGCGATCCTGTGGCATTGCTGCGCAAACCCTGATGCTTGCCGCCAAAGCGCTGGGCTATGATTCCTGTCCCATGGATGGGTTTGATTTTGACAAGGTCGCGCGACTCATTGGCCTTCCCGGTGATCATGTGATTGCCCTGTTTGTCGCCATTGGCAAAGCTACGAAAGAAGCCTGGCCAAGAGCGGGTCAGCTTGATATCAGTGAAGTTGTCATAAAAAATAAATTTTCATGAGTGACTTTACAGGGTGAAATTGGTCAAAGACCATGGCCGCGAACGAGGGTTCTTGCGCAGGGCAAACGGACGGATGTAATGGGCACCCTCCAGTAGTACGGAATCCTTCAGGCATTCCCGGATAGTGCGGTAGTCGTATCTGATTCGTATCGAAAATTCTTCGGTAGTAAGATTAAGTATCGCTCATAGCGATTACTCTTTAAGGATCAAACGATGCATAAACGCCTCATTTGATAAACGAAATACGCGACATGATGATAAATAAAAGCATTATTTGATATTTTCGTGTATCATTTGCAAGACGTATATAAAAAATTGATACGAATATGCTTCGATTTAAAATTAAAGAGATGATTGCCCGGAAGGAATTTGATGAAGGCAGGCGGATCACCATTGGCGAAGTTGCCGAAGCCGCAGGGATTCACAGAATGACGCTTTCAAAGCTGATCAACCAGAAAGGATATAACGCAGGGACGGACACACTTGACCGGCTCTGTGGATTTTTCCGATGCAAAATCGAAGAATTGGTTGAATATATTCCTAGAGTCAGAAAAAATAGAAAAAACCAGGAAGAAGAGTAAGACCGAAACAGTTTTCACCCCTAAGTACAGATAATTAACCCGCTGCTAATATGGATATCCACAGTAAAAAATAACGTAACTATTCAGCTCACTGGGGCAGGGTCTCCCATTACTGTCCAGCTTACGTTATTCGATGCCATGGGTAACATGTGTAGGTTGGCGCTGAGTCATGATCTTGATGACGAAGCCCAACCATTCACTCAATGATAGGCCAAGCCTGTTGGGCGACCGAAGGAAGTGCCTGTGGTGCTTCGCGTTGCTCAGCGCCAACCTAACATATAATGGCTTCCGGCAATACTCTGTGCTGAATAGTTACGAAGGTGAGCAGGAAAAAGATGATCTGACCTATAACCGGCAGGATTTCTGGGCAACCACCTCAAACAAACAGCTTAATTTTTTACAGCATATCCGAACCATGCTCAAAACCACCGGCAAAGCCGCCGTCGTGGTGCCGGATAATGTATTATTTGAAGGGGGCGCGGGGGAAACCATACGCC
This sequence comes from uncultured Thiohalophilus sp., assembly GCA_964596835.1. GTDB lineage: Bacteria > Pseudomonadota > Gammaproteobacteria > UBA6429 > Thiohalophilaceae > JAADGZ01. The sequence continues at coordinate 9,860 of CAZQVV010000098.1, forward strand.
GTAAGTTACTGGAAAATACCGATCTACATACCATCCTGCGCTTACCGACCGGCATCTTCTACGCGCAAGGTGTGAAAGCGAATGTGCTTTTTTTCGATAACCGCGAGGCCAGCCCGAACCCCTTGACAAAAGAAGTGTGGTACTACGACTACCGCACCAATATCCACCACACCCTGAAAAAGAAACCCCTGCGCTTTGAAGATTTGCAGGGCTTCATTGAATGTTATAACCCGGAAAACCGCCATCAACGAAAAGCCACCTGGACAGAAAAACGCAACCCCGAAGGCCGCTGGCTAAAA
>CAZQVV010000099.1:0-10128 GCA_964596835.1 uncultured Thiohalophilus sp.
TCCTTCGACAAGCTTCCTTCGACAAGCTCAGGACGAACGGTAATTCATCAAAGTGTACTAGTATTCGGAACAGCTATTTAGCTTTTGCCGATGCGTTTTATTTCATCCATTAATCGTTCTTCGATAATTTTCTTGTAATGCAAATAATGCACCGTCTGGATTGACTCGACACTGGCATCCAGCAAGGTGCTGGATAAATCCAGATCAGTGATATAGATAGGATAGACTTCACCGCTTTTACGCAGAGAAAGAATATAGCGAGCGACTTCCTGATAGATGCCATCGCCGTGCTCAAGGTTGGAGAATTCCCTGTCTTCACAAAACAATGTAAAGATCATATTGTCTTCCTGGTGATCCACCATCACCTGAAACTTTATGTAGGAGGCCGTGTGAATATAATCGTTTTCACCATAACGATAAATTTCCCGCCGCCCGTTTAACCCCCGGTCAATGCGATGAAACAGCACATCCCGGAAACCGGAACCGCTCTGTATCGAATAGGCCATTCGTTCTCGCACGGATTCAAAGTATTCTCTAAAATGTCTGACCAGACCCAGCACATCGTAAAAGGATCGGGTCTGGCGGTACAACGATCCTCGTTCATCCAGCACATAGACATCAACTTCATCATTTCGTACTTCAAAAAAACATTGCACATCGCCCTGGCGATTGTTTTTGTAAATCAAGGGCAAAACATTGTCGCTCAGAGTTTGAGAATCAAAAATGACCGGCCGGAATCGATCTACCGGTTTCGAAAAGTAGCGATACAATTCGTCCGTATTCCCGGCTTTTTCATACTGGAGTATGCCTTCCTCCATACTCAACACATAGTATTCCCACTCTATTCCCAGAATATAACGCGTCCCCTCGGCATAGGTGCCGTTGTAAAAAGTATCAATGATTTCTGCGAACAGGGTTTCAATTCGCCGCGCTATCGAAGTGCCCCGGTAGGAAGAGAAACTAAACGCATTGATCGGTGGCAAATTTTTTCTGTTCTCTAATGACGACCATTTCATGTAGCCCTGGATACATTTCAGCAACCCATCCACATCATAAAACTTGAATGTCAGCACCTCATTCCAGCTGGTAACAATAATCTGGTCGACGCTTAGCGTCAGATTTTCTCTCTTGCCACCGTACTTCAATGCATCCGTCTGGCTACTACTAATATGCCTGCCTCTTCGCGTTTGTGAGGAAAAGGGATCCAGTCCGACATTAATAAAGGTGGCAATGGCACAGATTCTGGCCGACTGGCGCATATCGTAAACCGAGCTGGCTGCCAGCACTTCATCCGGAAATAGGCGCGACATATTTTCCACCAGCAGATAGAGTTCTTTTTCCGTCAGGTCGCTATCTCTGGCATAAAGGGCAAGAATGGTCTGCCGGTTAATAATTTTGTTAAAATAGCACCAGGCCATGATTTCTACGAGGCTGTAACCACGCTTCATAGGTGTGCGGGCATAGATCTCTTCATCACTCACCATGCCGCTGTATACCATCCAGTATTCCTGACCATCGTCACTGTACAACTGATGAAAGGATAGATGACTTTCATGCAGATCACTGGTAATACCTTTATAAACGATCTCAATCTTACCCGCCTTGCGCTCGAAGGCGGCATAGAGTTTTCGCCCCAGGACATTGAGATCACTCTGGCTGATGAGGTTGCTACTTTGGGTCCGTGAACGGGTGAATAATGAAAGAAAACGATAACTACCGGTAAATTCACGTATCAGCGCCTTGCGTTCTTCCACCACACTACTGATCTTCCACTCCTCCCTGGAGTCCAGCCGCTGTAGTTGTCCACTTGCCCAGCCCCATCGATTGACCAACCCGGACATCAGCTCACGCCGCCAGCTGTTTTTACTGCGACCTCGGTCTTCACTCAGCTGTTCACCGACCTTGAAATAAAAACTGCGGCGCACAAGATCCAGGCGCTGGCTTTGATTGTACTCAAGCAGGTATTCCTCCACCTTGTCCATCATCATCAGGTAGGGATCCAGGGCATTAATATCCTCCTCACCCTCATATACGGCGCGTTTAAAGCGTACACCGAGCAAATCGATCTGCGGATACTCACTGGCATAGGCTTCCATGAGCAGGATTTTGAGTATGGACTTGTAGGGTGAATTGATGCCTTTGTAGAGCAGCCACAGCGTCGCGCCATAAAATTCTTCGGCGCGTATCTTAGCCAACCCGCCGAAATCAATATGTTCACGGCTGTGAAGATAACGCTTGCGCTTGATGTCCTCGACGAAAGCATCATAATTAGCTTCCTCATCCGGCGGCACCAGCCACCACAAAGGATAGCGCCCCGCCAGCAGGACACTGGTGCGATAAAATTCCTCCAATAACAGATAGTGCAGGGCGCTGCCGCTACTCTCACTACTCAGGTGACCATGCTCACCCTGTTTGAACTGGTGCGCATCCACAAGAAATACATTGGCATCCACCTCCATGCTAGCCGCCCATTCCTCAATGCCCGTAGCCTTCGCCTGCAATTCATTGATTTGTTTACTCTCCAAATTGCTGCCGTGTACTACCCAGATATCAAAATCACTTTTGTCACTGTAGGCAATCGTGCCGGTGCTGCCCATGAGGTAGAGGCCGTGGATATCAAATCGTCGGTAGGCGCGTTTTTTCCAGGAAAAGCTTTTTGACAGCCGCCGCGCAGCCAGCAGTGCTTCTCTGGAAGGCCGATACTCAGGCAGACCGACCGGGGTATCTTTGGACACATAACCCGGCAGGATGGGGTGATTAACGTGAAACAAGAGCGGTAATAACTGGATGAAATCACGCTGGCTGGGGCGCAGATCTGAATTGACACGCTGCAATCTTGCCCAATTCAATTTGACAAAACGCTGCTTGATGAGCTTGAAATCCGGTTCGCTTCCCTGCCTGTTTTCACCTGCGACGAATGACTTCATACAGTCCGTTTATCGGCGGCTACGGGATTTTCTACACTTTTTTTGTCCCAATATTGCAATAAACCGCAGCAAACTATTGACTTACATTAAATAAAATTTACCCTTGTGCCGATATACTTTCACAAACCGGATCACTGATGCGAGAGGTCTCTTTCCCGCTATGCTCACACAACTTTCACAGCAACAGCTTCAATCTATGATGCAAACCTGCCCACTGGCCATGCTGCTGGTCGATGAAGCAGGCCATGCCCGCTGGATGAATAATCTGCTGGCCGAAATACTTGACGGACAAACGGCGCTGATACTCGATCGGAGCATCGATGAGGTTCCCGAGGCGCTGCAAAGCCTGTTCATCGAAAACTCGACCCTCCACCTGGCGGGAGAAAAAAGCGACGAAGATCGGTGGCTGCTCGCGGCAACGCAATCATTAGGTGAAAACGCCGGTTTCGTACAGTTTTTTACCGACATCAGCCCCATCCAGCAGCTTATGCAGGAGCGTGACCGGCTCGCCGGAGAGCTGGAGGAATATATCCTGGTGGACAGGCAAAGTGGCATGCCCAACCGCCGGGCGCTGTATCAGAGTCTGGAGTCCCAGGTCTCACGCAGCCGCCGTTATCACAACCCGCTGTCGCTCATCCTCGTGCATCTGACCAACCTCGATGACTATATCCGCGCCACGGAGAATAAAAATCCGGCCTCCCTGTTTATATCCCTGCGTTATATGCTCAACGACCAGTTGCGCTGGGCCGACATCATCGGCCGTCTGGGGGAGAGCGAATTACTCATCGTGCTGCCGGAAACGCACGCCAATGATGCGCTCACACTGGCGCAAAAAGTGGGCCGACGCATCGAGGCGCTGGATCTGCCTGAACTCGAAACCCGCCCTGACCTCGAAAACTTCCAGCTCGATACCCACTTTGGCGTCGCACAATGGCGCAAGGGCGATGATGTCGGGCTGCTCATGACCCGCATCCGGACACAACTGCTAAGTCAGGTCTGATCACCCTGTTCGACGCTCTCCGTTATAATGCCGGCCCTGACCGGCTACTTTATCCAGGAACATGATGGCAATCCGATGGCGTGATGCGGTCGCGTGTGCGGACGATTTACGACAACTGAAAATCTATACTTCACGGCTGATCGGCCAAGCAATTGAGAATGCCGCGCGGAACGACGATCCAGACTCAAGAAAAACTATCCATACATGGCTGAAGCAATTACAGAGATTTTCATAGAAACCCCTGCTTGCATATCATCGCTTTTTTCTTTAATAATAAATACTTAATAATTATAGGGGGGAGGGGAGAATCGGTGAGACGGTTTACACAACTACTTATTTTACACGCCTGTCGAAAAATATTTTTGTTTCTCCTGATACCCTGTTTCGCAAATTTGGCGATGGCAGAAGTAAAAACGGACAAACTTGACGCGCCGTCGTCCGACGGCGCTGAAAAAAAATACAAAGCAAAAACCATTATTATCACGCCAGAAGGTCGGCGCGCTGATCCGCAAAACACACCCACAACGGTCGATCATTTTTCTGCACAGGAACTCGATGTTTCCGGCATAGCAAACACCGTCGATCTCCAGTATAAAACTCCCGGCTTCATTTTTAAAACTAACGCCGTACTCGGCCAGCTTTATTTACGCGGTGTTGGCAGTGATCTTATTTCAGCCGGCTCCGAAGCCAGTGTTGCAACCTTTATCGATGGCATCTATCAACCTCGGGCTTTTGATTCCATCATCGACTTCTACGATCTTAAGCAGGTGGATGTATTCAAAGGCCCCCAGGGCGTGCAACTGGGACGTAACGTGGTCGGCGGCGCCCTCAGCATTCGCACCCGTGATCCCAAACCCTACCGATCGGCTTATGCAGATTTTCTCTACGGTAGCTACAACAAACGCCAACTTCGCGGCACCCTAAACCTGCCGATAAGCAACTCAAATTTAATATTTCGCCTTGCAGGAAATATAACTCGACGCAACGGCTATTCAGAAAATATTTTCCTGAAAGAAGATGCCGATAATGAAAACAATTATGCACTACGCGCCAAGTTGCTTTATACGCCAGTAAAGAATCTGCGACTGTTGTTCAGCGCCTCGCATAACAACGAAAATAGTTCACGCGCTATCGCACCGCAACCCGATCCAACCCGGGGCATAAACGGTGGCATTGCCCGGGGGGGTATCGTGCCAGACAATCCTCGTGAACTCACCTCTAATGTTAGTCCAAATCTGAAGGTTCAAAATAGCCGTTACAGCGCAAAACTGAACTGGAAACATAAGCAGATGAAATTCATCTCAACCACCGCGTATCTGAATACTAAGGTTAATATAGCCCTGGATCTCGATGGCACTAACGTAGACTATTCCGCCAACTACCCAAAAGCGGATTCCAGTACTTTCATACAGGAGTTCCGCCTGCTCTCGCCAGCACAAGCTCCCCTGTCCTGGATCGCCGGCCTGTTTTTTCTTAATGAAAAAGCCGAGCAAATGCTGGATGTGAGACTGCCACTAAAAGGGATCCGCAATATGCCTGATGGTACGGTCGACACTCTGTCCTATGCCGCTTTTGGCCAGCTTATGTATCGCTTTCGCCCCGGCTGGCGCGGCAAGGCCGGGGTTCGCTACAACCATGACAGGCGTAAACTCGATCTTGTTAAAACCGTTTCAAAATCTACCGGCACAACAATAACGACGCAGAACGAAGAACAAAGTTGGCAGGCACTAACACCTGAGTTCACTCTGGAGTATTCAACCCACTCAGACAAACTGGTTTATGCAAAAGCTGCGCGCGGATACAAAGCCGGCGGTTTCAACACCTCGAGCATACAGCCTCCGTTTGATCCCGAATATTTATGGGACTACGAAGCAGGGCTAAAATCGCGCTGGTATAATCAGCGTCTCTTATTCAACGCCGCTCTGTTCTATTACGATTACAAAGATATGCAGTTGCGAACTCCACCGCGCGATACACCGATTGGCACCGGCCCCATTGTAATCAACGCGGCAAGATCCATCATCAAGGGGCTTGACCTCGAAGCTCGTTTGCAACCGGCGTGGAATCTGGAATTTAGCCTATCAGCCACCCTGCTTGATACAAAGTTTACGGATTTTGTCTCGGTTGACCGCAATAACCCCGGTGAGGATCCCAACCGTGCAGGCAATCCCCTGCCGCAGGCGCCGAATCTATCCATCAATCTGGGTACCCACTATAGCTGGTTATTGGGTACCGGAAAACTCACGTTTGGCGTGAGCTATCGTTATCAATCCGGCATCTATTTTAATATCTATGCGGATCCAGCCGTAAAACAGGATGGGTATGGAATTGTTAATATGAGTCTCGATTTTGAAAGCCGTAACGGACGCTGGTATGCCAATATTTATGGCCGTAACCTGACGAATGAACTCTATGCGCAGACCATGCTCCGCAATGATCCGCTTTCCGGCATCAAACGTTTCTGGGGCGCACCAAGAACCATTGGGGCAAGACTTGGTTACAGGCTGTAATTATTTCCCATGCGAACACGGGTATTTTGTATCAATACAAATGCACCTGCGAACACATACATCATCAGGGAATACATCGCAGCCGGAATCGCCATCGCAGCGGAATCTAGAACACCAGCGGCAATCACGATCGCCATGCCACCACTTTGCATGACCGTCTCCAGGGTGATGGTAATACGCTGCGCATCAGGCAATTTGAATAGCGTTGAAAAACCATAACCACAACACATAGCAAAAACGCATAACATCACAACGGCGAGTCCACTGGCAAACAGCATATCCAGCAATGAATGACGTTGTTGAACAACAAGCCAGGCAATTAGCAGGATCAGACAAATGATCGCTATTTTTTTTACCATTCCCTTTGTTCGCTTTGTAAACACGGGAAAGCGGTAGTGAATAACCATACCCACTATGATTGGTAACAGGATAATCAGCATCAGGCGCTCAAACGTATCATAAAATGAAAGTGTCACGCTCCGGTGTGCACCCGCAAAAAAGGTTATTGCAAAATTCACATAAATGGGGATGGTAAGCAATGCGAATATTTTATTGAATGCCGTCAATGAAATCGACAGCGCGGTGTCTCCCCGGGCAAGGTAAGTAAAAAGATTAGAAGTTGATGCCGAGGGACAAGCCGCCACCAGCACCAGTCCCACCTGTAACTCACTGCGCATCGGTATTATCGAGGCAATCACAAACGCCAGTAAGGGGAGGATCAGAAACTGAGTGAAAAAGGCAACTGCAGCGGCCCGACGCGCAGACAGAAGCCGTGAAAAACTATGCACACTCAGACTCATGCCAATGCCCAACATCAAAGCAGCAATGATCAACGGCAAAATAATTTGTAATGAAACCCCGGCATTCAAATGGTAAAACCCCCACACTAAAATCGCGATACTCATTCCCGTGTGCTATCAGTCATGTTCGGCCTATACCGAAGGTCATAGGCTAACATCGGTCATTCACCTGTTGTTTTATTGACCCATAATACGCGAAGACATATAGTTAGGATAGCTATTTATCATACCAACAACACGCATGCCTGTTCAGCAAGTTCGTATAGTTCTATAATGTATATTATTGGGATGTACATATAACAAAAATAGTAGTTCGCATTGGCACCTTAGAAATAATCTTCTGTGCATTTTTCAAAAAATTATTTCATAAAGAGACTGATACCCCTCAAGAGGGTACTAAAAAGAGTCCGGTACATCCGGGTTTGGGGTGAAGCATGGAAAAGACACACCAGCTTATCGACAACATCTATGCCGCCGCCCTCTCACCGTCAAAATGGCCATCTGTAGTGCAGTCCATGCAAGGTCTGTTTAATGCCATTGCAGCGGGCATCTATACACTTGATACTGCGGAGATCAGTATCAACCTGCTTGGATCGCAGGGCATAGATGAGGGCTATATCAACTTATACAGTAATTATTTTTTAGAAAATAATCCCTGGCTGGATGTCAGCAAATTGCAGATTCTTGGAAAAATCCGCACCGAGCAGTCACTTGACAAACATTACCAGCGCCCCGGTTTTTATCAAACAACAGAATATTTCAATGAATGGCTAGCGCCGCAGGATTTTTATTATTCGCTGGGCACCAACCTTTTATCACACGGCGGGATCTACACCAAGTTTTACATGTATCGTCCGAAACTGGGACGGCCTTTCAGCAAGCTGGATATTACAAAATTCAAGCACCTGTCCGGTCATATGATAAGATCCATGGAAATGACGCATCGCCTGGCGCTCAAGGATTCACAGATCAATGATGCGCTTCATTTTATCGATCGCCTGCAATTCGGCGTCTTTTTCCTGGACGAACGTTCAACCGTTATTCATGCTAACCACTTTGCACAAATACTGATGCGCACGGGCGATGGGTTAATTTCTAAAGCCGGCGCTATTCATGCGGCTCACAGGACGGACGGAGGGAAACTTTCGGACATTATTCAATCCACACTGAAGATACATCGTGGGCAATCGGAAGCCTTACCCTGCACTCTCAGTATTCGTCGGCCTTCCGGGAAACGCCCCTTTCATGTCACGGCCATTCCGCTGCCTCATCAGGCCAACTCATTATCAGTTTCTGCCGCCGTCATTCTTTTTATTTCTGATCCGGAACAGGAACCTGTTGTTGCCATTGACTACCTTAAACATCGTTACCGCTTCACCGTAACCGAGGCCAGGCTGGTGCAATACCTTAGCCGGGGAGATGCGTTACGTGAGGCGGCTGAACATACGGGGCTAAGCTATGAAACGGCACGCTGGTATCTGAAAATCATATTCCAGAAAACCGGCACGCGGCGACAAGCTGAATTGCTGCATCTATTACTTTCGGATCAGGTGTTTGTCGCTCACCAGCCCCCCGCACAAGAATAAAGCCAGACGAATCAATACCCTGCACGAAATTATCTTACTTGTCTTTAATATCCCGTTCTTTCCCCGCCCGCTGAATCCCCCCTCATTTGGGAGGTGTCCGCCAAGCTCTGCTCCGTAATACTAGACACATAGCGGCGTTCGAGAGTTAAACGCTGAATCAAAAATAATCAACGTGTACAACAAAGGGGAGTGTCAATGAATTTTCTGAAACTAGCATCAACAGCAATTACTCTGATTTTATCAACCAGTGCAAATGCGACTCTAATTACATATGAATTCTCGGGAACCCTGGCAGGGCTACAGGGACAAGCGAGCTCTATGTTCAGTTCCGCTACAATAGGTGATTCATTCAGTATTCGCATTTCCTTAGATGATACGCTTGCAGATCAGGTATCTAATACTAACAACGGAACCTATGGCGATTATATGTATGCCCCACCTGGACAACCTGCCGGATTTTCTTCGGTAATTAATGCACAGTTAATCATTGGTTCTGAAATGAAGCCGTTCACCTGGGCTGGGGGAACAGTAGGTGCTCAACAGCAATTTAAAGTTTATGATGGCCAAACGATGTATTATGGCAGCGGAGCCATCAAACAATGGGAAGGCCTGTCATTTACAGCCCAACCAACGACGGGGCGCAGTTCAAGCAATAATTATTATGCCGGATTAAACTTTGTTGATATTTATGACACTGGTACCAATGTAACCGGCTCTGCCGGTATCCTTCCTTCGGACGCATTGCCTGTTAGGCTTGGTGGGTTACCTGGCACCGGATCATTTTATTATTTTTTTGAGAATCCAAATTCCACAGACTTTGATTCATATATTGGCGGAAATATAACTGGTCTCTCAATTAATGGCGTGCCTGTATCACCTGTACCACTTCCCACTGCGGTCTGGTTGTTTGGCTCGGGATTAATCGGGCTTGCCGGTATTGCCCGCAAGAAAAAAGTGGCTTAGGCAATATTATTTATATTGGCCCTAACCTGGATAAACCACAAGATAAGTACCTTCACGAAATAATTTTCTACAAAATACGTAGAAAATTATTTCTAAGGTACTAATTAACACGTCATTCCGGCCTCGCCGAAATCCAGCAACGGTCTTATGGCGATGGACTCCGGCCTTATGGTCGGAGTGACGACTAATCAGGGATATTCCCGGTTCTCGTGGACTTTGCTCAGGAGAGTCTTCTTGAACCGTGAACGCGGAATACTGAAAATTGACCACTTAATCTGCTTATCGTTCTTCGACGGGCTTCCTTCGACAGGCTTCCTTCGACAGGCTCAGGACGAACGGTAT
>CAZQVV010000100.1:0-6325 GCA_964596835.1 uncultured Thiohalophilus sp.
ACACTAATCACTGGCAGCCCCCGCCTGGAGAAACGATCGCGAGTAGCGGAGATGTTCACTTGCCCCTAATGTTGCCCCCAGTTGCCCCCGGCTGTCAATGAATTTTATTGGCCTGCAATAGATTGTAGATTAAGGTAACTTATTGATTGTAGGCATTAAAAAAGCCGTCCTAGGACGGCTTTGTACTACTTAATGGTGGAGGCGGCGGGAATCGAACCCGCGTCCGCAAGACCTCTGCCTTTGGTTCTACATGCTTATCCGCGCCTATTAATTTTAACGACCAGCAACCCGACGGGCGGGGCAAATTGGCCGCGATTCCGGTTAAGTTTTAGTGCATCCACCCCGGACATGTTTCCGCACGATTCTGTGAGAGATGACCCCTGAAACCTGAACGCACAGACACGGCTTCAGTCAGAGGGCTTTACACCGGTGTTTAAGCGGCTAAAGCGTAGTTGTCGTCGTTGGCAACTATATGTGTTACAGATGGATTTACGAGGTACTCTGTTCCTCGGCATGCACCTCCGGTTTCGTGACCCACGTCGAAGCCAGGTCGCCCCCTTGGTTCTTACTACGACTGTTAGTGTAACGTAAAGTTCGGGAAAATATACAGGGTTATTCGTAAGTCAGATTAAGTGGCTAGGGACGAGTGGCTAGTGGCGAGGAAAAACAGGAAAATGCTAGTTTCTGGTTCCTTTTAGTATCCGCGCCTTGTCGCGTTTCCAGTCCTGATCCTTCTCGGTTGCGCGTTTGTCGTGGCTTTGTTTGCCTTTGGCCATGGCGATTTCCAGTTTTGCGCGGCCACGTTTCCAGAACATGGCGGTGGGAACGAGGGTGAAGCCCTTGCGTTCTACCGCGCCGATGAGTTTGTTGAGTTCTTCCCGATGCAGCAGCAGTTTTCGATTGCGTTGTGGCTCGGGGTGGATGTGGGTGGAGGCGGTGCTCAGGGGGGTGATCATGGCGCCGAAGAGAAAGGCCTCGCCATCTTTTATCAGGACATAACTGTCACGCAGCTGGATGTGCCCGGCGCGCAAGCTTTTGACTTCCCAGCCCTCCAGCACCAGACCCGCCTCGAAGCGCTCGCCAAGGTTAAAATCGTGCCGGGATTTCTTGTTCAGAGCAATGGTGTTGCTGGGGGACTTTTTTTTCTTTTTTGCGTTTGCCATGTAGGCATTATATCTGAGCTGTACGGAAATTGTCCCGAATCAAACTTGTGATAGGGCTGATTTTGCTGGAAAATCAGCCTCTTTCATTAGAGGAATGAGCTCGTATGGGGAGCAAATCTGTATCCATCCACGGCCAGTGGTCATCCCGTTGGGCCTTTACCCTGGCCGCCACGGGGTCGGCGGTGGGATTGGGTAATATCTGGAAATTTCCTTATATTACAGGTGAGAATGGGGGAGGGGCTTTTGTACTGGTTTACCTCGTTTGCATTGCCCTGATTGGTATTCCAATCATGATGGCCGAGGTTATGCTGGGACGGCGAGGCCGCCAGAGTCCGGTGAATACCATGAAAGCGCTGGCGCTTGAAGCCGGGCAGTCTCCTTACTGGAAGTGGCTGGGCTGGCTGGGTATGGTGGCCGGGTTTCTGATTCTCTCCTATTACAGTGTGATCGCGGGTTGGGCGCTGGCCTATGTGTTTCGCACGGCATTTGGTGTCTTCACGCTGGCGACGCCCAAGGGTGTTGATAGTATTTTCGCCAATTTTATTGCGGCACCCGAGGGACTGCTGTTCTGGCATACCTTATTTATGGTCATGACCATGATTGTGGTGGCTCGTGGGGTGCAGGGCGGACTGGAAAAAATGGTCAAATTTTTGATGCCGGGCCTGTTCATTATGCTGGTGGTGCTGGTGGGCTACGCTATGAATTCAGGTGACTTCATCCAGGGGCTCCATTTTTTGTTTTATCCGGATTTCTCAAAAATTACCCGCGATGGTGTTCTGATTGCCATGGGGCATGCTTTTTTCACCCTTAGTCTGGGGATGGGGGCCATCATGGTCTACGGTTCCTATTTGCCCAGCCATACCTCGATTGCCCGAACCTCGATGATCATTGCGTTGGCTGATACGCTGGTGGCGCTGATGGCGGGTATGGTGATATTCCCAGTTGTATTTGCCAATCATCTGGAGCCAGGCTCCGGTCCGGGGCTGATCTTCCAGACGTTGCCTCTGGCTTTCGGGCACATGCCCGGCGGGGCATTTTTTGGCACGCTGTTTTTTATTTTAGTGACCTTTGCCGCCTGGAGCTCCAGTATTTCCCTGATCGAACCCGCCGTGGCCTGGCTGGTGGAAAATCGGGGCGTTTCGCGCATACATGCTTCAGTCACGATGGGTATTCTTTGTTGGCTGTTCGGTTTTCTGACGATCTTTTCATTCAATCTCTGGGCGAACTTTACACCGCTTGATATGTTTGAGCATTTCAAAGGCAAGACTTTGTTTGATTTGCTGGACTATCTTACTTCCGATATTATGCTGCCGCTGGGAGGTTTTCTCATCGCCATTTTTTCAGCCTGGGTTATGAAACGTGAAGCCAGTCGTGATGGGCTGGAGATGGAAGAAGGATTAGCCTATAGGAGCTGGCGTTTTCTGGTACGCTACATTACCCCGATTGCGGTGGTGATCGTATTTCTGAGAGCCATCGAGGTTATTTAGTTGTCCAGGATAATCGTTTGACCACTATTACTAAAAGTGCACTGGTGGAATACAGTGCAGAGCAGATGTATCGGCTGGTGGATGATATTCCTCGCTATGCCGAGTTTTTGCCCTGGTGCCGAAAATCCACGGAAATTGAGCGAACGGATGAGGAGGTCAGGGCGAGGTTGGAGATTGCGCACAGCGGCCTGCATAAATCCTTCACCACCAGTAACCGGTTGCTGAAAAACCGCAGTATCGAAATTCATTTGGTCGAAGGGCCGTTCCGGCATTTATACGGTATCTGGCGTTTCGAATCTCTGGGAGATGGGCAGGCTAGCAAGGTGATGCTGGAGATGGATTTTGAATTTTCCAGCAAGCTACTGTCAATGACTTTTGGCAAAGTATTCACGTTTATTGCCTCAACGCTGCTTGATGCCTTTGTTAAACGGGCGAAAGAGATATATGGCTGATCCCGATGTAGACATGATTCATGTAGAAGTGGCTTACGCACGGGAAGATGTGCAGGCGATCCTCGGGCTTGCTGTGCGACAGGGCACCACGCTGGAACAGGCGATACAGCAATCGGGAATCCTGGAGCGCTTTCCGGAAATCGATCCGGATAAAAACAAGGTGGGCATTTTCGGTAAAATCAGTAAACGTGATGCGATATTGCGTGAAAATGACCGGATTGAGATCTATCGTCCTCTGCTGGTCGATCCCAAAGCCTCACGCCGCAAGCGGGCGGAAAAAATGACTCAAACCCGCACTGCGAAATAAAGCCGCCGCGCGATTTATATAAAACAGATGAGTCAGAATCAGGTAAAATAGTACGTTTTATGGTGGCTTGTATCGGTTCCCCCGCGACGATAAGCCGTGAACCCCGCCAGGCCTGGAAGGGAGCAACGGTAACGGTTGACTCGGGCGCCGGGGTGTAGCTGGTACGAGCCGCCACCCAATTCAGGGACGAGGGCCAAGTAACGAGTGACGAGGATCCAAAACAGATTTTCCTCGTCACGTCTCCCTCGTCCCTCGTAACTTATCCGGCAGGATATATGAGCTATCAGGTATTGGCGCGCAAATGGCGGCCGCGGACATTCGAGCAACTGGTTGGGCAGGAGCATGTGCTGCGCGCCCTGATTCATGCGCTGGACGAAGATCGTCTGCACCATGCCTTTCTGTTTACCGGCACGCGGGGCGTCGGTAAAACGACCATTGCCCGGATTCTGGCTAAATCGCTCAATTGTGAACAGGGCGTCAGCAGCCACCCCTGCGGCGAATGCGCGGCCTGCCGGGAAATCGATGAGGGCCGTTTTGTTGATCTCATCGAAGTCGATGCGGCATCCCGCACCAGGGTGGATGAAACCCGCGACCTGCTCGATAATGTGCAATATGCTCCGACACGGGGTCGCTACAAGGTGTATCTCATCGATGAAGTGCATATGTTCTCCAACCACAGTTTCAACGCCTTATTGAAAACCCTGGAAGAACCGCCGCCACATGTGAAATTTCTGCTGGCGACGACCGATCCGCAAAAACTGCCGGTGACTATTTTGTCCCGTTGTCTGCAATTTAACCTGCGCCGTCTGGCCCCGGAATGGATCCAGGACTATCTGCAAAAGATTCTGGTGCAGGAACATATCGAAACAGAAGCCGCCGCCCTGAAGCAACTGGCGAGTGCGGCTGACGGTAGTATGCGGGACGCTCTCAGTCTGCTGGATCAGGCTATTGCTTTTGGGGGCGGCAAGGTGGGGGATGCGGATGTACGCGCCATGCTGGGCACCATCGACAGCCAGTATATTTTCAGAATTTTACAGGCCCTGGCACAGCAGGATGCGGCGGCGCTGATCGCAGAAGTTGCGCAACTGGCCGAACAGGCACCGGATTTTGCCGATGTGCTGGCCGAGTTGATTTCCACCTTGCAGCATATCGCCCTGCTACAGCAGATCCCTGATGGCTGGGCTGAAAGTATGGGTGAGAGGGACAAACTGGAGACGCTGGCTGAAAAATTGAGGCCGGAAGATGTACAGCTATTTTACCAGATTGCCCTGATCGGTCGCCGGGATCTCCCCCTGTCACCCGAACCCCGAGGTGGGCTGGAAATGGTGCTGTTGCGCATGCTGGCATTTCGACCTGTCGATGCGCCGCCTTCCGGATCGTCCGCCCGGTCTTCGGCATCGGTTTCTGCTTCGAGCCGCCATCACATCCCGGCATCAAAATCAATGCCTGAATCGAGCCTTGAAATGATTTCAGAACCCCCGGCGTCTGCAACTACACCATCGTTAGAATCTGATTTGAAAAAACAGGTTCTGGATCATGGCGAAACAAATGACTGGCATCAGATTGTTGAGGGGCTGAAACTATCCGGTATGTTGCAGCAACTGGCTTCGCACTGCAGCATGAGTCGGCGGGACGCTGATTCTATCTGTCTGCATCTGGATGAGACCGGGGCACCGATGCTGAATCAGGAACGGAAAAAACAACTGCAGGAGGCCTTAAGTGACTATTTCGATCAGCCAGTAAAACTGAGTATCGAACTCAGGCCGTGTGAGGGGGAAACGCCGAAAAAGCGTCAGCAACGTTTGCAACAGGAGCGGCAGCAGAAGGCCGAGACCGCCATCGAAAATGATGAGAACGTGCGTTCATTAATTGATGCCTTCGATGCGACCGTGAATCCACAGAGTATTCAGCCACAGGATTGAGAATCAAGGAACCCTTGATTAGTATCCTGTTCTGAGCGTTTTTATTTTTTTACAAGAGGCAAACACAATGAAAGGTGGAATGGGTAATTTGATGAAACAGGCTCAGCAGATGCAGGCCAGCATGCAGAAAGCACAGGAAGAAATGGCCCATATCGAAGTCACAGGCAAGTCTGGAGGCGGACTGGTGTCAGTGCTGATGAACTGCCGCCATGATGTTAAGCGCGTCGAGATCGATAGCAGCGTGATGGATGACAAGGAAATGCTGGAAGATCTGCTGGCCGCAGCGGTCAATGATGCCGTGCGCCAGGTTGAGCAAACCACCCAGGAAAAATTTTCCGGCATGACAGCGGGCATGAATTTGCCTGGCGGTTTAAAGCTACCCTTTTGATTTATCTTCCGGATAATTTATGTCCTTTAGTCCTCTTATCGACCAGTTGATCGAGGTTCTTTGTTGCCTGCCGGGCGTCGGTCCAAAGTCGGCGCAACGTATGGCTTTTCATCTACTGCAGCGGGACCGCGAGGGGGCAAAGCGTATGGCGACGACCCTGCTGGAGGCGGTCGAACGCATCGGCCATTGCAGTCAGTGCCGAAGCCTGAGTGAGCAGAGTCTCTGCAAACTCTGCGCCAGTTCCCGGCGTGATCGCAGCCTGCTGTGTGTAGTGGAGTCGCCGATAGATGTACAGGCGGTGCTGCAGGCCGCCGATTACAAAGGTATGTTCTTCGTACTCATGGGCCACCTTTCACCGCTGGATGGCGTTGGCCCGGTTGATATTGGTCTGGATAAACTGGCGACGCGACTGGATGAAGGTGAAATCCGCGAAGTGATCCTGGCCACCAATCCGACAGCCGAAGGCGAAGCTACGGCCCATTACATTGCCGAGATCATTGAGTCACGAGCCGGTATTCGCGCTACGCGTATCGCTCATGGTGTGCCGGTGGGAGGTGAACTGGAGTTTGTTAACAGCAGCACCCTTTCCCGCGCCTTCAATGCGCG
>CAZQVV010000100.1:6425-10069 GCA_964596835.1 uncultured Thiohalophilus sp.
CTGGCTGGCCTGTTTGCATACAGTTTTGAAATATTTATAAGCCTGTTCATCCAGCTGGCAGCTACTGTTGCGACGGTCGGCATAAATGAGTCCCACCGGTTTCTCCTCGACGAAGATCGACATAGCAATAAATGAGTTGGTACTGATCAGTTTTTGAAACTCTTTGGGTACCAGAGGCCAGAATTTTGTTCGGTTCTGATCGTTGATTAAAACCGCTTGTGACTTTTCCAGCAAGCGGCTGAACAGATTGGGCGGCTCAAGGCTGATCTCGAAGCGGCTGAACAGGGGATCATTATCCACGCCTATAATTTTTTCGGCTTTCAGCAGTTTGTTCTCCGCGTCCGGGCGGGCAAAGACCACCCGGTTGAGGCCTATGCCGTCATGAAGCCCCTTGAGAACGTGACTGATAAGTTCATAGGTGTTTTCCGTCTCTAATTTTTCCTGCGTTAATATTCCCAGTAGCAATTTTAGTGACTGAATTTGCGGCATGAGACAGATTTCCGCCTCCTGTTCTTCATGGGGTTCAGATTCCTGCGTTCCGGTTTTTTCTTTAGGTACAGGGGGGATATAGGCGAGTCCCAGAACGGCGGGGGGAACCCCATAGAGCCACGACTCACGTGCAACATCGACAGCCAGTCTATGTGTCCCGGTAATAAGTTCGCTCAGTTCTATTTCCAGCCATTCGGCGGCTTCCTTCTGAATATTGAAGGTCTTTTCAGCATACCAGTTCACAGCCGCGCCACGGGCTAGTTGTACCGCCAGCATAATGCCATAGGCGCGGGGAAATTTGGCGTTCTCGGGATGCAGGGCTTCAAGCAAAAGATTAGGAAGCTTCCATTGGCGCGCCAGTTTGGCGGTAAGTTGATCCAGGGTGAAGCCCAGGACGATGAACTGCGCTTCTTCTGAGGCGATATTCTTCTCATTGCGCATCTTATCCACCTGATCGAGCAGAGCAGGGGCATACATGGCGACAAACATTTCACCCAGAAAATGCAACTGGGTCGCGGCAAAGACTTCTTCGGGGGTCATGTCCCGGCGCTGGTTGGCCCAGCGTGTTGCCTGGCGCGCGGCATGATAGGCGCGGGAAAAGGTTTTCAGGAGGCGGATCCTGGCGGCATCCTTGAGCGTTTTTTTAATGCCTGGCAGGCGTTGTGGCAGTTTATTAACCTGCTCAATTCCCAGAATCATCAGCGCCTGTGGAATGCTGGTAATGTCGGTACTTAGCGAACCGGAGGTTTTCGCATTGCCCAGACGCAGTAAATGGATGACCAGCCCGGGATCCATATTAACGGTTTCTTCCAGCTCAGAGACCGAGGCGTTTTCTCGTGCGCAGTACTGCCGCAAGGCATGGATGGTCGCCTCTTGAATGGGCACCGTCTTGTGTCCAATATGTTTGATCCATTCATCCAGACCGAGATTCATGTCAGATTATCCTGATGATGAGTTCGGGGGGAAGGGCTGTAAATAGTTCATTGTTCCTTATATCGGTTGCTCCGACTCTGGCTTTAGTCACCTGAAAATGCTTTTCTGCGCATTTTACAAACAATTATTTTGCAAAAATACTTGTTCGCTCATTCGGGAGAGGGATGAGAGTCTATTTTTTGTAGATTAGCCTGTAATTTTTTGCCTGTCAGGGTTAAGTTTTTCATCATGCAAGTCGATAAGATGAACGGGTTAAAATATTGTTACAGAACATAAAAACAATTCCCTTGGGATGTGCGGGATATAGACCAGATAGAATAAAGGACGTGTAATTCTCAAATGAAACTAATCATTGGTCTTCTCATGGTGCTGGGCGCCGTATTTGGTGGTTATGTGCTGTCGCACGGTAATCTGGCATCACTCTACCAGCCCTTTGAATTATTGATTATTCTGGGTGGCGCCACCGGCGCTTTTGTTATTTCGAATCCGCCGAAAATTATATTCGGAGTGCTCAAGGGGGTCGGTCGTCTTTTAAAGGGAAATTTATACAATAGGAAGACGTTTATGGATTTGCTTTCGTTGATGTTTGCGCTGTTCGGCAAGGCTCGCAAGGAAGGTCTGATGGCCCTGGAAGCGGATATTGATGAACCGAAAGAAAGTGAAATTTTCAAAACTTACTCCGGATTGATGAAAAATCATCACCTGATTGATTTTATCTGTGATTATTTGCGCCTGATGGTCGGCGGCAACATGAATGCTTTCGAACTGGAAAGCCTGATGGATCTGGAACTGGAAACCCACCACCATGAGGCGGAAGCTCCCAGTCATGCGATGACCGCTATGTCCGATGGCCTGCCGGGCTTTGGTATTGTCGCCGCGGTTATGGGCGTGGTGATCACTATGGGTTTCATCAGTGAACCACCAGAAATATTGGGTGCCCATGTGGGGGCGGCACTGGTGGGAACATTTCTGGGTATTTTGCTGGCCTATGGTTTTGCCGGCCCTATGGCTAATGCGATGGGAGCGCAGGCTGAAGAGGAGGGTAAGTTATTCGAATGCGCCAAGATCTGCATTATGGCTACGCTCAATGGCTATACCCCCCAGATTGCCGTGGAATTTGGTCGCAAGGCCCTGTTCAGCGATCTGCGTCCCGGCTTTCTTGAGCTTGAAGAACATATCAAAAGCATGAAGAAATAATCTACAAACAGGCTTGAATTCAAGTGGCAGGCGACGACAAAAAACAACCGATAGTCAAAAAGAAAATCGTCAAGGGCGGTGGCGGGCATCATGGCGGCTCATGGAAAGTCGCCTATGCTGATTTTGTCACCGCTATGATGGCGTTTTTTCTGCTGCTCTGGCTATTGGGTATTACGGATGAGATGCAACGCAATGGCATTTCTGACTGGTTCAAAAATCCTGCCGGTATCAAGGGTCTCGGCGGCGCCAGCACCAGCATGATCAAGCTGGGTGGGACCAAGGATATTCCTAAAGGTGATGGTAAAAAATCTGAACAGGTGGCGCTCGCTACCAAGCGGGAAGTAAAAGAGTCACCCCGGAAAAAGGCCGAAAAAGTCGAGGAAGTTGAGAAAAAAGAAGACAGGAAGCGCCTGGATAAATTGATGGAGAAGCTTAAGGGTGCTATTGAAAACAGCAAGGAACTGAGGCATTTCAAGGATCAGCTATTACTTCAAATCACGCCGGATGGCCTGCGGATTCAGATTATCGACAAGAAAAACCGACCCATGTTCGCACTGGGCCGGGCCGTTCTGAAACCTTATACCAAGGTGATCTTGCGCAAAATTTCCAAAATTATCGTGCAGGAGGTCCCCAACCTGGTAAGTATTACCGGCCATACCGATGCCACGCCGTTTCCCAACGGCTATATCGAATATGAGGATCGCTATGGTAATGACTTACGCAAGCCCTATAGTAACTGGGAACTGTCTGCCGATCGCGCCAATGCTGCGCGCCGTGAACTGTTAAAGGGGGGCATGCCCAACGATCAATTAGGACGCATCGTTGGATTAGCTTCCTCGGTACTGCTGGACAGGAAACATCCGCGCAGTCCCAGGAATCGGCGCATCAGTATCCTGATCATGAACAAGAGTGCGGAAGAAGCCATGAGGCGGGGTGGAGGCAAGATCAAACCCGAACCTAAGACAAAGGCTGCACCTGGGCAGAGTCCATAAGCCTGTTTCAATCTTTTTAGGTTGAATACCCCG
>CAZQVV010000101.1:0-2583 GCA_964596835.1 uncultured Thiohalophilus sp.
CACCACTGCCCGCTTCATGCTGATAGGCAAACCCCTGCCGCGCATTGAAGATGCAGTCCGTATCGGAGAATGGTTTCGTGCCGGGCTCATGGGAAAGGCCAAATACGTGTTAGGGGGCGAGGACAATATTCCGCCGGAATTGTCCGGGCATGATCTAGGCCAGGGCAACCGTCATGGCCACGCCTTTTACCTGCCAGAGGATGCAGATACGGATGGGCGTATTGACCATATTCTGTTGCATGCACCCAATGGGTTATCACTACAGGCGCAGCAAGTATTGGCCCGCTTTAAGCTGTTTCGTGGCAAACAAGGCCAGGAATGGCGGGTTGTATTGGAAGGCTTCGGCAACGCGGATGATTTTAGAACGGATAGTGATTATGCCGGGAAGAGTGTTATCTGGCAGTCCGTTACACCATACCTCCGGCCCTGGTATTTAAAAAAGAAACCATCCGAACGCGAGCAGATTGAATCGTTTGTTCGCAGGGAATGTCGCCTGCGTGGCCTCCCTGAACCGGAGAAAATTGAGTTTCAACCGGAAATTACTGTCCATGGAAAATCGCGTCCTGCGATCCACTTCCACCGCTTTCGTAACAAACGCAGCCTGACACAGCCGGATACACGAGGGTGCTTCCTGCGTTTGCATTTTGCTCAGCCGCTCAGCGGCCCGTTAGCGCTGGGATTTGCCTGCCATTACGGGTTGGGCATGTTTCTCCCGATCTGATCTCAGGCTCAGATCCCAGATCGATGGATTGACCCTTAGCCGCGCTATAACCGCAAGGGAAAGTCAGTTGCTCTGGCAAGTGTAACAAGACATATAGAGTCAATATTCAGTCCACCGCCCTATGAGAAGATGCAATGAAATACTCAACCCGGATAAAGCCCATCAGCTATCTCAGGACAGGTTCTGCTGATGGACGCCGACGAACCGATACCGATTCAGGGCGAGCTCGCCCTTCCATTCCCCGAACTTTCCGGCGACCAGCCCTTGATGCCAGCACGCATGGTCAACGAATACCAGTATTGCCCACGGCTGGCCTACCTGGAATGGGTGCAGGGCGAGTGGGCGGAGTCAGCTGATACCGTTGATGGTCGCTATAAGCACCGGCGCGTAGACAAAACCGCCGGTCATCTGCCAGAGGCGTCTGAACTGAATGAAGACGAACAACTGCATGCCCGGTCGGTTACCCTGTCCTCGAATCACCTGGGTCTGATTGCCAAACTGGATCTTATCGAAGTTGAAGATGGCGTTGTCATTCCTGTCGATTACAAGCGCGGCAAACGTCCACACGTTGCCTGCGGCGTATATGACCCGGAACGCGTGCAGCTGTGCGTTCAGGGTCTAATCCTCCAGGAACATGGGTATCAGTGCGAAGAAGGTGCCATCTACTTTGTCGAGAGCAAAGAACGGGTGCGGGTCGTCTTCGATGATGAACTGCGCACGCTCACCATAAACGCCATCAGTGGCCTGCGTCTCATCGCCGAGGGTGGGCGCATGCCACACCCCCTGGAAGACAGTCCCAGGTGCCCGCGCTGCTCGCTGGTGGGTATTTGCCTTCCCGATGAAGTCCGCTACCTACACAGGGAAACCATCGAGCCCAGGCCGCTGGCGGTCGCATGCGACGAAGCGTTGCCGGTCTATGTCCAGGCACACAGTGCGAAAGTGGCCAGGAAGGGCGAGAACCTGGAAATCTTCATTGATGACAAGAAAGTACAGGACGCTCGTCTCATCGACACATCGCAGCTTGTATTGATGGGTAATATCTACGTCACCACACCCTGTCTGCATGAGCTGATGCAGCGCGGAATACCCATCACCTGGCACAGCTTTGGCGGCTGGTTCATCGGACACACGACGGGTACCGGACACAAGAACGTGGAACTGCGCACCGCCCAGTATCGCGCAAGTTTCGACGAGCAATCCTGCCTGCATCTGGCGCGAACCATCGTCCAGGCAAAGATCCTGAACAGCCGGACCTTCCTGCGTCGTAACTGGCGTGGCGAAGAAAAACCGAAAGATGTACTGGCCGGGTTGCGTACCGATGCGCGCAGGGCGTTACGCGCGGCAAACCTGCAGGAGTTACTCGGCATGGAAGGGGCGGCGGCTTCGCGTTATTTTGGCGTATTTGGCAATATGCTGAAGCGCGACGATGACGTGCGGCGCATGACCTTTGATTTTAAACAACGGAATCGTCGCCCACCGGCTGATCCGGTCAATGCTTTGTTGTCGTATGCGTATTCGCTGCTGGTGCGGCACTGGTCAGTCACTTTGTCTGCGGTTGGGTTCGATCCCTACCGGGGTTTTTATCATCAGCCACGTTATGGCCGTCCGGCGCTGGCACTCGACCTGATGGAAACCTACCGCCCGCTGATCGCGGATTCCTGTGTCGTTCAGGCCATCAATAACGGCGAAGTCCGGCCATCAGATTTTGTCTCCGCTGCCGGTAGCGTCAACTTGACCAGCGATGGAAGAAAACGGTTTATCGCCGCTTTCGAGCGGCGGATGAGTCATGAAATCACCCACCCATTGTTTGGTTACAAAATCAGTTACCGCAGGTTGTTTGAAATCCAGGCGCGCCTGCTGGG
>CAZQVV010000101.1:2683-9873 GCA_964596835.1 uncultured Thiohalophilus sp.
CCTGCTGGGCGATATTCCGGAATACGTTGAGTTCACAACGAGGTGAATAATGGAAGAGCATTTGTATATTATCACCTACGACATTTCCGACCCCAAACGTTGGCGACGAGTGTTCAGACTGATGAAAGGATATGGTGAGTGGCTGCAACTTTCTGTTTTTCAGTGCCGCATGAGCCGGAAACGGCATGCGGAACTGGTTGCTCTGCTCGATGGAATCGTCCACCATAAGGATGATCATATTCTGTTGATGGATGTGGGTGTGGCGGATAAAGTAACGCCACGGATTACCAGCCTGGGCAAGAGTTTTGATCTGGTTATACGCGAACCCATCATTGTGTAAGTGGTCGCCTGTTGTATGCGAGCGCTCAGTTGGTGCCGGAAACACGGCAAGTGCTCGAAACTTGTAAGCTCTTTAAAAACATGGGAAAAATACACAGCTCATGCGGAATTTTGTTGCGCCGTTTGAGTGTGTTGAGATATTATGGTCAGCACTCGAAAAGCCACCTTGCAGACATTGATTTTAAAGGCCCTGTGAGGGGGCTGTTTTCCGCAGCATTATGCTGCGGCCTCATTGAAGCATGTTTATGATGATTCATAGCGACCTCATATAATAGGTTTTCCGCAGCATTATGCTGCGGCCTCATTGAAGCGGGGTAATTTTGTCCGGGTAGGCTTTTGCTTTTTTCAGTTTTCCGCAGCATTATGCTGCGGCCTCATTGAAGCGGGATAAGCTTCGCGGAGATGACCTACTCAAGCTCGTTTTCCGCAGCATTATGCTGCGGCCTCATTGAAGCGTTGACTGGTCAGGGACTGCATTTTTCAGTCAAGATAAGTTTTCCGCAGCATTATGCTGCGGCCTCATTGAAGCTACATCGCATGCTAATGCTGCTACACTGGCTGGCGCGTTTTCCGCAGCATTATGCTGCGGCCTCATTGAAGCATCTATTGCGCTTTTCTTTGAGTATGTCACTGTACGTTTTCCGCAGCATTATGCTGCGGCCTCATTGAAGCCGTCAACCATTCTTGGATCCAAAACCCGATCACGGTCGTTTTCCGCAGCATTATGCTGCGGCCTCATTGAAGCGGGCCATATTACAAAGTAAATGCCCCGAGTTATCGGGTTTTCCGCAGCATTATGCTGCGGCCTCATTGAAGGATGATCGATAAACGCGGCTTTAGCCTTTGTAGGGTGGGCACGATTTTTGTGCCCACGCGTTACTTTGTTCCTGGGTATTAAAATGTGAAACGGAGCTTGAATTTCCCCGCGTGGGCGACCGGAGGAAGTGCCTTTGATGCACAAAAATCGTGCCCACCCTACCGGAATTTCAATAATTGCTAACGTATGTTTGGCTTTGCCTCCTCTGCACGACAAAACGGCAGAGCCTCTTTGAGTCTCAATGCCGGAGGCTGTGGTTTACCTAAATTGAATTAAGCCAAAGAGATTCAGGTGGTAGAAACTAATCGCTGATAAATATAATCCACGGCCTGGCCAAGATTGATTTCTGCCTGCTCGGTTAGCGGCTGGCCCAGATCAAAGCGGTAGCCGCGAATAGCCAGTAAAAACACCTCGGCAGAATCATGCGGATACAGCTGTTGAAAAAGATTCATCAATGATTCGGGACTCATGGCGTGAGAGGTATAACTGTCGTCTTTTTTGCCCTCAAGAAGACTAAAGCTGAAGGCTTTTTCAGGCTTGACACTGGCATCGACAAAGATCACTTGCCGCCGGTTTTCCATATCCAGCGCATGTTCGATCTGTAGTTGAAAATCGGTCAGCAGTTCGACCTGGGTATGCAGATCCGTGAGTCTGATTTTTTCAGCTAGTCGTTGCAGCAGCTCGGGACCCAGCGCATCGTCGCCGCGTGAAGGATTGCCATAGGCGAATATCAGAATCGGTTTTGTTGGCTCTGGCGCAACTAATGGCTCAGGCATATTTCGCCCGAGGTTTGCTTGCGGATACGACTCAGGCACTGACCATCCGGACTCAGCAGTTCGATTTCCAGCGGCATTTTACCCAGCGCATGGGTGGCGCAGGAGAGACAGGGATCGTAGGCGCGAATGGCGACTTCAATCTGGTTAAGCATGGGTTCGGTAAGTTCATGACCGGAAAGATAATGGCTCGCTACCTGACGAATGGATTCGTTCATGGCCTGGTTGTTCTGGGTCGTGGAGACAATCAGGTTGGCTTTTTGCACCACCCCGTCAGCATCGATTTCATAATGGTGGAACAGCGTGCCGCGGGGCGCTTCGATGACACCGATACCCCGCTCCTGCATGTCTCCCTTAAGCAACAGATCATGCCCCATAATATCCTCGTCACGCAGCAGTGGCTCGATGGCTTCAGCACAGTGCAGCATTTCGATCATGCGCGCCCAGTGGGTGGCAAGGGTGGCATGAACCGGCGGGCCATTTTCCAGTTGCATAAACTCCAGTCGTTGCTGTTCAGCCCGCTCAGTGGATAGGCTGTCACAATTATTAATACGCGCCAGCGGCCCTACCCGGTACCAGCCCTGCTCCTGTCCCAGGCTTTGAATAAAAGGGAATTTCATATAGCTCCAGGACTTTACCTCCTCACATAAATAGTCCTCGTAGTACACGCCATCGACATGATCAAAAATATCCCCGCCCTGCGCATCTCGTACACGCAGACCGCCCTGGTAAAGCTCATGTTCTCCCCTGGCATTCACCAGGCTCATGCTGTTGCTCTGGATGCTGGCAAAATCACGATGATAATCCGGATGCTCACGATAAATCGTTTTTATCAGTTCAACGGCATCCTCAGCCCATTCAATGATCTGTTGAATCTCCTTTTGCAAATAATTCCGTTCATCCGTGTTTAATGATTTGTTAACGCCGCCGGGAACAGCGCCGGTGCCATGCACGCGTTTACCCGCCGTCAGACGTATCACTTCCTGACCGTATTTTCTCAGCAGTACGCCTTTTTTAGCCAGTTCCGGATAGTCTTCAATCACACCGATAATGTTACGATGGCGAACCTCATCATCGTAGCCGAATAAAAGATCCGGCGACGACAGGTGAAAAAAATGCAGGGCATGGGATTGCAGGGTCTGACCAAAATGCATCAATCGACGAATTTTTTCCGCGGTCGGTGTGATCTGTTTCACTCCCACCAGCATATCCGTCGCTTTGGCGGCGGCAAGATGATGGCTCACCGGACAAATGCCGCACAGACGTTGCACCAGTACCGGCAGCTCCCAATAGGGCCGTCCCTGAATAAATTTCTCAAAGCCGCGAAATTCGACAATATGCAGGCGCGCCTGCCGGATCTGATTATTTTCATCCAGCAGCAGGGTCACCTTGCCATGGCCTTCGACCCGGGTCAGGGGTTCGATTACCACCCGTTTCAAGTTCTTTGGATTTTCAGCGGTTTCAAGGTTGACAGGAGCCTGTCCGGGAATAGGAGCCGTAGCGAGGGGAAGATGATTTGAGTTAGATTTTTTCATTATTTGAGGCGAATATTGAGCATATTGTATCTATTCAGCACCCTTGCCGAAGGGTGTTGTATACCGGTTGGCACTGAGCAAAGCGAACCACCACAGGCACCTCTTTTTGTCGCCCAAAGCGACGTTAAAAAATCTGCTCTGTGCGGATTTTCAGTTGATGGGTTTCGCTTTGCTCTACCCATCCTACCCATTTTTGGCTATCTGTAGGATGGGTAGAGCGAGAAGCGAAACCCATCAACATATCTGAATAATTACAGCATGTTTAATGAAAATATATGGGGAAATCTGGCCAAATTCAGCTTTTCCGCAGTAGGTTCTCTATTCCTGGACAGGCTCCTAGTCATAGTGAATCTCGTTATAGGGGAAATGTATCGGCCGCCCTTCCAGTAACTCGGTTAAAAACGTCCAGATGGCATCGCCGGAGGGGGGGCAACCGGGTAACACATAATCCACCTTGACCACTTCATGAATGGGATGCACCTTGTTCAGCAGCAGCGGGATTTCCGGATCATTGGGAATCATGGGATTCAATACGCCGATGCCGTTGATATAGGATTCCTCCAGACATTCTTTCACGCTGAAGTGATTGCGCATGGCCGGGATGCCGCCATTAATCGCACAGGCGCCAATCGCAACCAGAATATTACTTTGACGTCTGAATTCCCTTAATACTTCGACATTGTCGGTATTGGCCACGCCGCCTTCGATAATCGCGACATCGACGGGTTCAATTTGCTTGATGTCATTGATGGGCGAGCGTTCGAATTCCACCAGCATGATCAATTCCAGCAGGCGTTCGTCTATGTCCAGCAGCGACATGTGGCAACCGAAACAGCCCGCCAGAGACGCGGTGGCAACGTGCAGTTTGTCAGTCATGAGCAATCCGCCGGTTTATTCTGTCCGGCCACATCGCCTATCTGAGCGATCGGCTGCCGATCATACAGGCGTTGGCCGATAGGCACTTCATAGCCTTTGTGTTTCGGCAGAAAAACGCCCACCGGGCAAACGTTGGCGGCAAGATCATGGGCGTTGAAGTGGCTGTCACCCAACTTGCCGGAGGGAGAATTAATCACCAGATGAGATTTTATTCCGCGACCGCTGATGGCGAATAGATCTTTTTTATCCCCAGAGTGACTGGCGCGCACACAGAGGCCACAGAGAATGCAACGATTGAAATCCAGTACCATTTCAGGGTGGCTGGCATCCAGTTGTCGGTTAGGATAAAAATGGGTGAAATAGGGCGATAGCATACCCACATAGTAAGCAACCGCCTGCAACTGGCAACGGCCGCTTTTCTCACAACCCGGACACTGGTGGTTGCCCTCGACAAACAACATCTGCAACAGGGTTTTGCGTTGCTGGTTAATTTCCTCGATCTGGTTTTCCACCTCGGCCCCCGCCACGGCAGGCTGGGTGCAGGCCGAGACATAGCGTCCGTTAAGTTTCACCAGGCACAGTCGGCAGCTACCCGTGGGTTCGTAATCCGGGTTGTGACACAGGTGGGGGATGTACACACCGGCGGCCATAGCCGCATCCATAATGGTCTGCCCCGAGTGAAAGGGGATCTCTTTTCCATCAATATAAAAATGGCATTTTGTCATGGCTCGCATTCCTGTTCTGCGCTGCCGGGAATATGCGCCGCAGCATCATCGCGTTCGGTAATTGCGCGCGCTTCGCTCACGGCACCATCCAGATCAAAGGCTGGCGTATATTCAGTGGAACGCAGACGGCGCTGGTAACTGTCGGGAAAATTGTTGAAGGTATCCAGAATGTGATTGGATGCGGTGGCCCCCAGACCACAGTGGCTAGCATGACGCATAACCAGGGCAATGCGTTCGATATCGCGCAGATCACTCTGAGTCGCATGACTGGTATAGAGCTTGTCTACCAGATTGCATATCAGGCTGCTGCCAACCCGGCAGGGAGTGCAAAAACCGCAGCTTTCGTGGGCAAAGAAATGAGCGAAGTTCCGCACCATGTCGAGCAGATCCCGCTGCCGGTTAAAGATCATGAACGAGCCACCCGTGGAGGCATCTTCCATCGCAATGCGGCGTTTGAATTCACGGTGACAAAGAGTTTGACCGGCGGCACCGGCAATCTGTACCGCCTGGGTTTCCTGCGCGCCACAATCGACGAGAATCTCGGCCACTGAAATTCCCATGGGATATTCATAAATGCCCGGCAAATGACAGTCGCCGGAAATGCTCAGCAACTTGGTACCCGACGATTGCCGCGTACCCTTGTTGGTAAACCAGTCGCTGCCGTGGCTGGCGATCTGACAGGCAGCCATCAGGGTTTCCACATTGTTGACCACGGTGGGGTAGCCAAGATAGCCACGCTCGACCGGAAAGGGTGGACGCTTCTGCGGTATGCCACGTCGGCCTGCCAGTGATTCAAGCAGGGCCGATTCTTCACCGCAAATATAGGCGCCCGCGCCCAGGTGGATTTCGATATCGAAATCAAATCCCACCTGGCCGAGGATAGTCTCACCCAGCAGGTTTTCATCCCGCCGCCGCTGTAATTCTTTGTGCAAAGCATCCAACAGATAAAAATATTCACCCCGTAAATAAATGAAGCCTTTACGAGCGCCGATAATACCGGCGCACAAGGTCATGCCCTCGATCACCTGGCCCGAATACGATTGCAATAACACCCGGTCCTTAAAGGTACCCGGTTCACCTTCATCGGCATTGCAAACAACAATATGTTGCTGTGCTTGCACCTGTCGGCATAAGCGCCATTTGATCGCTGTCTTGAACCCGGCGCCACCGCGACCACGCAACCCGGAATCGTCAATTCGCTGCAACAGTTTATCTGCGCCTTCCTCGCACAAGGCGTGGAGCGCATCCCCATCCTGGGTATTCTCGGTAAGCAATATATCCGCTCGCCGGATATTGTCATGCACTTCGAAAAATTCGGTGGGCCACTGCTCCAGTGCTTTATCCTGTTCTACACATTCTGCAATCTGCTCAATGCGTTGACGGTCAAGGCGGGTAATCGGCATGTTGTTAACCAGCATGGCGGGACCCTGATCACTCATGCCGGTACAGGAGGTGGTGTCAACAGTAACCCGGCCATCCGTGCGCGGTTCACCCGGTGCAAGCTTTAACCGCTGACAAAGTTGCTTCAACAGCGCGCGACTGCCTGCTATTTGATCGCTAATGTTGTCACTGAACAAAATGTTGAAGTGGCCGCGTGGGTGGCTGTACAAAAAGGAGTAAAACGCGATGACGCTTTTAATTTGTGCTGCGGGAATGGATAAATCGGCGCTGAGCCGTTGAATGGCTTCTGCAGAAATAAAGGATTCAGCCTGCTGAATATCGATCAGATATTGCAGTAACAGATCACTACGCAAAGGAACGTCAGACCATCGGTTCAAACGGTTCACATCCTTATTGGTTTTTTTGAGCGCCTTATTGTTCTAAATAGCTGTTCCAGATATCAGGACATTGAGGCTATTTCACGTTCGTGGTGAGCTTGTCGAACCATGAGCGTGAAATGGTAAGCCACTGTAATATTAATATATTCGCCTTTCGACAAGCTTCCTTCGACAAGCTCAGGACGAACGGTGGCTTAAATTCGACAAGCTTCCTTCGACAAGCTTCCTTCGACAAGCTTCCTTCGACAAGCTCAGGACGAACGGTGCTTTTGACAAGGCTCTCCTGAGCGATGCCGAAGGGCTTCCTTCGACAAGCTTCCTTCGACAAGCTTCCTTCGACAAGCTTC
>CAZQVV010000102.1:0-9783 GCA_964596835.1 uncultured Thiohalophilus sp.
GATAACCTCCGCCGTTCGTGGTGAGCTTGTCGAACCATGAGCGTAAAAGACGAAATCCCTACACCATTCGTTTTCACCCTTCGACAAGCTCAGGGCGAACGGCATTACCTCGTTCCCACGCTCCCGCGTGGGAACCCGAAAAAAACGCGCCCACAAAAAAACGGGACCCGAAGGTCCCATTTTATCAGTATTACACGATTATTATTAAATAATCGTCAAGTCGTTTTGCTTAGAAAGAAACCTGATACTGAACCAGAATGGCGTTGTCGGTATAACCCTTTGCAGTACCATTATAGGCGTTTGCAGAACCCTTCTTGTCACCACCCACCAGAACATAATCCAACTGCAGACGTCCGTTAGTCTTGTTGCTGCCCAGGAAGAGATTGGCACCGATATAAGTGTTCGTCAGCTTACGGCTATTGCTATCATCCTTGGCATCATAATAACGCACCACGCCTTCGAATTTCCGGCTGAAGCGGTAACCGTAGTGCAGGTACCAGACTGTTTCTTTAGCCGTAGCGACATTCTTGGCGCCTTTACCCACAATGTACTCAAACTTGCCGGTCGTCGGACCACGATGGTAGGCCATGGCGAAGTCAGTGACTTTATAATCCGTACCGCCATTCACAGTCGACTTGCCGGTGGCCAGTTCAACATGCATCAATCGGCCCATATCATAGGTGATACGTGCGACCGTGGTGTGATCCTTTCCTTTAGTACCCGTATTTACAGCAGAAGAACGAGCGGCGACATTGCCGTAGAACACGTCATACCCAAGACCACCGGCAATCCCGCGACCGCTCAGCATGACGCCCTGGGTACGTTCGAGCACCAGTTTCTTTTCCATGCCACGCTTGGTGATGTCCAGCTTCTTGCCGGAGACGTTGAAGTCCATGCCCAGCGGTGTTTTGAACTGACCCATGGAAACCTTGGAGGCATTGCTGAACTTGTAACCCGCAACGGCATCTTTAATAATTTCCGGCAGCGCACCTGTTGTTGAATTTGTTTTATCGGTCTTATTAAAATCAACCTGCAATTTACCGAAAACATTACCGTCTTTCAGCTTATAACCAATACGAACACGGTCAGCGCCGAATACAAAACCATCATTGGGTTTGTCCTGGCTTTTGCTTGCGGCGGTGATCTGGGTAAAACCAAACCATTTGGTTTCAACGGCAGCACTGGCGGCCAGCGGGGCGGCCAGACCGGCGGTAACACTTGCCGCAATGGCAAGCGCAATCAGTTTATTGTTCATTTTATAAACTCCTTGAATTTAAGGATTAAAATTAGTGAATTTCGGACTTAGGTAACGCATTTGAGGATGCTTTATAACTCACCGCTGGTATGGATGCAACAGCTATTTTACAAAAATACAACTAAGTTTTAAAATGTTGCGTTTACGCTACAGCCTGGGGTGAGGCGAAGTCAGAAGGGGTCAGTTTTCTCCCCGGATTTTCGCGGTTCGCGCTCAGGGGATAGATAACGCGCAGGTTTAAGTGGTGGTCAGGGACTCACATTTCTGACAGGTGATTTTGATATGAATGGGGGCGAGACCCAGTTAATGAGCCTTTGTAGGGTGGGCACGGGTTTTGTGCACCACAGGCACTTCCTTTGGTCGCCCACGCGTTAGTTTGAAATGTCCGGGGCCTTGAATTTCTCTGCGTGGACGACGGAAGGAAATGCTGTCCAGCTTACGTTATTCGATGCAATGGGTAACATGTGTAGGTTGGCGCTGAGCCATGATCTTGATGGCGAAGCCCAACCATTCACTCAATGATAGGCTCTTAATCTATTTGTCCTTCGACAAGCTTCCTTCGACAAGCTTCCTTCGACAAGCTTCCTTCGACAAGCTCAGGACGAACGGCCATTCCTGACGAACGGCCATTCCTAAAGTGTACGGGTATTTGGAACAGTTATTTAGACATTATTTTGTTGTATTTTTACCAACAAAAACCCCCGGCAGGGTGTCCTTTTAGTTGGATAGCGCATGGGCTTTAAATTAGTTACGCCAGAAAGCGGGGTGAAACAGTACCAGTACGGTGAAGATTTCCAGCCGGCCGACTAACATGGCCACTACGGCTATCACCTTACCGGCATCACTGACATGAGCAAAGCTTTGCGATACCACACCCAGGCCCGGGCCCATATTATTCATGCAGGTGGTGATGGCGGCAAAGGCGGATAACTGATCCAGTCCGCTCATCATGATCAATAGCATCAGCACCACAAAGGTCAGCATATAGACCGCAAAAAATCCCCAAACCGCCTGCAGGGTATCCTCCCGGATCGTGCGTGTTCCTATCTTGATGGGGAAGACACCCCGGGGATGCATCAGCAGCTTCAACTCCCGGTAGCCCAGCTTCGCCAGCAACATAACACGCATAACTTTGATGCCCCCGGCAGTGGAGCCGCCACAACCACCGACAAAACTGATAAGCATCAACAGGGCAGGCAGAAACAGGGGCCAGCGGGAAAAATTATCCAATCCGAAACCGGTACTGGTGATCACCGAGACCACTTCAAAGGTCGCACCCCGTGCGGACTGTAGCAGATTCTGCATTTCCCCTGACAGGTACAAAACCAGACTGGTTAGAATAACGACCCCCAATACCAGCAGCAAAAACGTCCGCACCTCCCTGTCACGAATATACTCCATCAAGCTCAGATTCCGCCAGGCAAGGTAGTGGACACTGAAATTGAATGATCCCAGCAACATAAACACCACGGCCACCATTTCGATCGCCGGGCTATGAAACCAGGTAAAGCTGGCGTCGTGAGTGGAAAACCCCCCCGTAGAGAGGGTGCTCAAACTGTGACAGATGGCGTCGAAAGGCGACATACCCGCGTACCAGAAAGCGAGGGCGCAGGCGACTGTCAGACCCAAATACAGAAACCACAGAGAACGCGCCGTCGATGCCAGGCGTGGCGTCATTTTCTCCTCTTTCATCGGCCCCGGCGCTTCCGCCCGATACACCGACATGCCACCGATGCCAAGCATAGGCATCACCGCCACGGCCAGCACGATCAAACCCATACCGCCAAACCATTGCAATTCCGAACGGAAAAAAAGGATTGATCGAGGCATATCATCCAGGCCGGAAAGCACCGTTGCCCCCGTGGTGGTCAGGCCGGACACCGATTCAAACAGCGCATCGACAAAGGAAATATGTAGCCCAAAATAAAGGGGCGCCAACCCGAGCAGGCTGAGCAAGGTCCAGAAAATAGTGACGACGAAAAATCCGTCACGCCGACGTAATTCGTAACGCCGCCGCCGAAAAGGGAACCAGAGCAGAAACCCGCAGCCCAGCATGGCGCTGAATTCCGCCAGCAGGCGCCAGACTTCACCATCATCATACCAAAGCGATACCAGCAACGGCGCCAGCATGGTCAGGCTAAAGGTTATGCACAAAAAACCGGTGATCTGGATAACGGTCTTGCTACGCCTGCCCACCCAGGGGCCCCCGGAAAAACTAGTGTAAATGATCCTACCCTCGTAAAGTTTCAAAACTGAGGGATCCCCACAAAATAACCTTTAAAAGTAAACAGATAAAAGAAATATCCGCCAATAAACGCGAATTAACGCCCATATTTTATGTTGATGTGTCTGCGGCGTAGAATACAATCATGAAGGCTTTTGTCTTTATGGGCGTATATTCGCGTTCATTGGCGGACCGATAAGCGTTTGGCTTTTAAAAAATATTCGTGGGGATACCTCAGGTTTAAAATATAGTAACAAAGAACAGGGCAGAACGCCTGTCATCCTGCTTTCTGCCGACAAAGCCAAGCCGAATCAAAAACAGATCCGGTTCAGAAAAAACACAGCCGGATACAGGTTCCCTGACCTTCGCGGCTATCAATTTCGATGTTCCAGTCATAGCGTTGACAGATACGCCTGACCAGTGACAAGCCAATGCCCTCCCCCCCTGGCTGGGCACTGTAATAGGGTTCAAAGACCCGTTGCAGGCTGGCATGAGAAATCCCAAAACCGGTGTCCTCAATTTCTACATAACGGCTTTCCAGTGTCACCTGCACATGACCCTGTTCAATATAGGAAAAAGCATTACGCACCAGGTTGGCCAACACCACCCGTAACAGGCTGCATTCGACCTGCACCTGCGGCTGCGCACGGGTTTCAAATCTGACCTCCACCGGCTTATGCTCCAACAAATAGCGATGGCTTTGTAAAATCCGGGTGAGAATTTCCCCCACATCACAGGCCGAAGAGGCCAGTTGATCTTTGCGTTCCCGAGCCAGTAACAGCAGCGCCGAACTCAGTTCGGTTGCTTCTTCGACCGCGCGGGCGATCCGTTCCACCCGTATTCGGCGCGCCCTGTCCATCTGACCATCCGCCAACAGAACTTCCGCCGCACCCTTGATCACCGTCAGTGGCGTGCGCAACTCGTGGCTGACATCCGAGGTAAAAGCGCGCTCACGTTCGATGAACTCAGACAGGCGCTGCTGATAATCATCGAAATCCCGCGCCAGCTCCCCCACTTCATCTTCGGGAAAATCCTTGGCCAGCGGCATCAGATGCGCTTTCGGCTTCAGGCCACTGACCCGCCGAGCCAGCTCGATGACCGGTGAAATCACCCGCCCGGCCAACCAGAAGCCCAGCACGGCAGACAGGCCGATCATGATCAGCACCCCGGCTATCAGGTAAAAACGAAACTGCTGTTCACGCAGGCGAATACGGGAATCCTCGTAGAGCACAATAAAGTGTCGGCCCGCCTGTTCACGCACTTCGGCGAAGTAGTTTTTACCCCTGAACAAAACTCGTTGCAACCCCGGCTGCAACTGCATCAGGAGCGCCTGACTTTTGTCAGGGGGAGTACTTATGACAAAGGTATGCATCATCGTGCTGCTCGGGGGGGGAGTATCAGGATCAAGCGCAAAACGCCTCATGTAGTCGCCCAGCTCGG
Source organism: uncultured Thiohalophilus sp. (assembly GCA_964596835.1). Lineage (GTDB taxonomy): Bacteria > Pseudomonadota > Gammaproteobacteria > UBA6429 > Thiohalophilaceae > JAADGZ01. The sequence continues at coordinate 4,920 of CAZQVV010000102.1, forward strand.
TGGACAGGGTTTCGGCAATCAGACGCCGTTCCATATCCAGCATGAGCACATACAGGCCGCTGGCAATGAGCAGACTGACCAGGGTACCCAGAAAGGCGAAGGCAAAAGCTACCCGGTATCGAAGGCTAGTCCTGAATTTCATCCGGCGCGACCAGTTGATAGCCGATGCCATGAACGGTGCGGATCAGAGGCTGTGCAAAGGGACGATCAACGACGGAACGCAAGGCCGACATATGCGCGCGCAGGGCATCACTGTCAGGACGGGTATTGCCCCAGATGCGGCGCTCGATTTCCTTACGTGGAATGACCCGTGGCGACTGGCGTAGCAGCAGGGTGAGAATCTTCAGCGGAATGGGCGGCAGGCTAATCCGCTTTCCCCCTCGCTCCAGCCGCAAACTGGCCGGGTCGAAAGACAGATCCGCTATTCGAATCACCTCGCGTGACTGCTCGCCACGGGCGCGACGCACCATCGCCTGCAAACGAACGTTTAGTTCCTGCATGGCGAAGGGCTTGATCATGTAATCATCCGCCCCGTGAGCAAAACCTTCCAGTTTATTTTCCAGCGTATCCCTTGCGGTGAGCATCAGCACTGGTAGCGCACGCCCCGCCTCCCGCAACCGCGAACAGATCTCCAGCCCGTCCATGCCGGGTAGCATGAGATCCAGCACGATGGCATCGTACTCATTTTCCAGCGCAAACTGGAGTCCACTTTTGGCTTCATAAGCGACATCCACCACATAGCCCTGCAACTCCAGATAATCATAGAGATTAGCGACCAAATCAGGGTTATCTTCGATAATTAGAATATACATGTTGCACCCCGATGCCTGTTGTTATGACTTATTACATTCATGGAAAACGCGCTTTGTACAGGTCCTGCAGATTTCGCGATCCAGCTTGTTGTAGATGCCGGTAATCGCCGCCCGTTTCGACTGGAATACATGATTGGGGCCAATGATGTCCAACGCCCCGCATTTCTCCAGCGAATCCCATAGCCCCTGCTTGACATTGATGAGATACAGACCGCCACCTCGCGCCTGGCGTTTCTGCGCCTCCTTGGCCAGCGTGTCACCGCCCTGGATATCTGCAAAGTTGATCCCTTCACAGACAACAGCCAGATGATTTTGTTCCGGACTTTGGCCTTCGATCTCGGCAAATACTTCCTGCACATGATTCACCGAACCAAAAAACATGGAGCCATCGATACGCAGCAAGCGCAACTGTGGACATTGAGGCAGGCTCGGATCACTGGAGAAAGCTTGCTTGGGTAAACGGGGATCCGGTGAGCGAGTCACGATACGAGGCCTGGCCACGCGCATCAGATACAGCACCAGTGACAGTATCACCCCCGAGAAAATGGCCAGCTCCAGCTCCAGAAACAGGGCGCCGAAAAAGGTCACAGCAAGAATGCCGGTTTCGCGGCGGCTGCTCTTGAGGACATGGCCAATTTCATGGAAATCGATCAGACCCCAGGCCACCAGAAACAGGATCCCGGCCATGGCGGCATTGGGCAAATAGGCAGCCAGCGGGCCAACCATCAGAACGATCAGTATGAGCAGGGAACCGGCAAACACTGCGGCCAGCGGTGTTCTGGCGCCCGCCTGATAGTTCAGACCACTGCGGTTGAAAGAACCCGTAGCCACATAGCCCGAAAAAAAGGTGCCCGCAAGATTGGACAGGCCCTGGCCAATGAACTCCTGGTTGCCGTCAATGCGCTGGCCGCTGCGCATCGCCAGCGAACGGCCGATGGAGACCGCCTCGGTCAGCGCAAACAGGGTAACGGCCAGAGCCGAAGTGGACAGATGTTTAATGGTCTCCAGAGAAAGATCCGGCATTGAGAACGGCGGCAGGGTGGCAGGCAGCGCGCCTACCGAAGTAATGGCCGTCACATCCAGGCCGTACATGCGGTTCAACAGCCACGCGGCAAGGCTGCCAATCAGCATCGAGGCGATCAGATAGGGTATTTTGGGAACCCAGCGTTTCACCGCAATGCCAGACAGCAAAGTCACGACCGCCACCCCGGTAATATACGGATTGATATTCCCAATCTGTAGCCAGAAAGAATGCAGGATTTCAGCCAGGTGAGCGCCACGAGGGATGTCCACGCCAAAAAAATTCTTCAATTGCTTGCTGGCAATCAGGATCGCGGCCCCGGCCGTAAAACCGACAATCACCGAATGGGAGATAAAATTAACAATGGCGCCCATACGCGCCAGCCCAAGTCCCAGTTCAAACAGCCCCACCATGAAGGTCAGAGTCAGCGCCAGACTGACATACTCGGCAGAACCCGGTTCGGCATAGACACTTAAGGCCGAGAACAGCACGATAGAAGCCGCCGTGGTCGGGCCTGAAACCAGATGATGGGAAGAGCCGAATAACGCCGCAATGATCGCCGGCACCATGCCCGCGTAAAGGCCGTATTCCGGTGGCATACCCGCGATGGTCGCAAAGGCTACACCCTGGGGCAGAACCACGATAGCGCCGGTCAAACCCGCAATAAAGTCGGTTTTTAAACTGCGCTTTGTCACCATCTTTCGCCAAAGCATAAAGGGGAACAGCCGTTGATACCACTCAGACTGCGTAACGCTAATTGCATTCATGAATTCAAAGATCTCCGTAATACCGGGCAACAGACTGGCTATCGGGTCGGCAAAAAAAACAGGGGGCGCTATGTCATAACGTGGCTATAAAATACACGGATGTTAAAAATCCAAATTATAGTGTGCGATATCACATGGAAATTTTAATATAACAAATGTTAAGATTATGTAAATAATAGGGCAAAATAATAACAAATTATTAACTTTTCCCTGCTGCTCCCTTCATCCTCTGTTGAAGAGGTTTAGGGGTATACTGGATACTGGTTTTTCTGGATACTGGTTTTTAATGATGCTATATAAGGAACCCTCATGAAGCACTCCATTACCCTGCTTGATAAAGTGATAGAAATAGAGCTTAGCTCGCGCGCTGAACAGGCTGTATCCGCCAGAATAGCACCCATAATTGCAGAAATAAATCTGGTATTTGGGTGTCTGGTAATCAAGCGCGTCTGGTTTAGAGAGCAGGTGGACTGCGACGCGGTGTCCGTTACCCCGGGTCTGGAGGTATGTTTTAATGTGGTTCGCTATGCAAAAACCTGCTGTATTGCCGATATTGATAACGGCGCCGAAGCGGAAGACTTTCCCATCGTCAAAGACAAAAAAACATTTGTCCCCGACAATCTATTTATTGACTATAAAAAAGGGGCGTTCTCAGGTAGTTACACATATCTGAATTCTGCTTCCAGAACCCCGGCCTGAAACACGGGTTTAACCTCATTGGGGGTAATTCTCCGTTGCTTGCAACGAAAAACTGCGGAACGGTCATCGAGATAGAATCCTGTACTGCACAGAATAGATTGATTGCCGTTTAAATATTTTTAAGGAATGAAAAATGATTTTCGCAAAAAGAAATATCGGTCTGCCTGTTTTAGCTCTTTTTTTATCAGCCTGCGCCTCACCCCAGATCGCAAATATAAAATACATGGATAACACCGCACTAAAACAGGCAGAGAAAACCAGGCAAAGCCCTCAGCAGATATGTGAAACGGCCAGCATGGCTATCGCCAGGGCGAATAAAGAAGAGTTTAATTTTTTTGCGCCGCTGCACCTCGAATTGGCATCCGAAAATCTTAAAAAAGGCCAGGACGAAATAAAAAACCGGAAGACAGTAGCTGAAGGCATGCAATATTGCTTTAAAGTTAGCACGCTGATTGAAAATGGCATGACTATTAAAGCAAAAGTAAAATCCTCATTAAGTGATGCTTTAGCAGAACTCAAGAGGCTAAAGAAAGTTGACGAGGAAAAAAAGTTTACTAACGACATTCAGGATTATGTCGATGATGTAATCGATTTGGCCAAAAAAATCGAAGAAGGTAACATGAATGAAGCCATGCAAGGTCAGGCTGAATTACTAAAGGAAATGCAAAAACTGGAAGTTAATATTGTACTAAATAAAAACCTGGCTCCCGTCGAAGCGATGATTGAAAAAGCCGACGATGAAAATGCTGATGAGCTTGCCAAAAAAACCTTCGAAAAAGCTAAAACAGAGCTGGAAAATGCAAAAAAGTTTATTCGCGTATATTACCGAAATAACGAACAGGTCAAAAAAGCTGCCGCCACAGCTATGCGCAAGGCGAGACATGCTTATTATGTTGCCAAAGAAGTTGAAACATTAACCGATCTCAAACCAGAAGCCGCAGAAGAAAAAGTGTTATATATTGAATCATTACTTGAACGGATAAACAGAAAATTTAATAAAGATGTCGTCACCGGTCATTCTCTTTATGAGCAGACCAGTATTATCGGTAAACGTCTGGATGCCGTGCTTGATGCCAGCACAGTAGCAAAAAGGGATTTAGCCGTAATAAAGCAAGCGTATAAAGATGAGGAGAACAGGGGCAAATCTCCGACACAAAACTCTGTTGCGCAAGACAAGCAGGGAGAAACCAACCCTTCTCAAGCCGTTACCGATAAATCTCGGCAGGTTCCGGTGGATGAAGCTAAAATCACGCCACCCCTTGCCGACAACCCCAAACAAGCCTCGATTAATGGTGCTAAAAATGTGCAGCCTATTGCCGACGCAACCCGCCAGACTCCGGCTAAGCATACTGAAACGGCCGCACCTGTTGCCGACACAACTAACCAAACTCCGGCTGAGAACACTGAAACGGCCGCACCTGTTGCCGACACAACTAACCAAACTCCGGCTGAGAACACTGAAACGGCCGCACCTGTTGCCGACACAACTAACCAAACTCCGGCTGAGAACACTGAAACGGCCGCACCTGTTGCCGACACAACTAACCAAACTCCGGCTGAGAACA
>CAZQVV010000103.1:0-9747 GCA_964596835.1 uncultured Thiohalophilus sp.
GGCATTTATATCTCCGTGAAATTTTGTGTATACTATTATAAATGCGCCTAACAAACTCATCCAGAGGGACTTTCAAACCTGTCGGGGCTTTTGCAAAAAAGCCGCAAAAGCCCCGCCATCTTTGAAATCCCCTGATGGGGGCGATGGGTTTCACTTCGTTCTACCCATCCTACAATTTAATACCCCACCCGCTTGTGGCGGGATTGTTTATTTCTCCGTTGTTGACAAGAAAAAACGGTAGGATAGGCTGAATGAAGCGCGAAGCGGTTCTACAGTTCAAAATGGCCTTATTATTAGCGTCCATTTGCGTTTATTTGCGGATTTAAAATACATGTCAGGTGGATTAATCTGGAACGCCTAATTTAGTAAAACGCATGGACAGATCAATCGCCTGCACATGTTTGGTGATGGCGCCGGTTGAAATATAATCCACCCCGGTGAGAGCAATGTCCCGAATCGTTTCCAGCTCAATGCCACCCGAGGCTTCCAGGGGGGTACGCCCGGCGGCCAGTTTTACCGCCTTGCGCAGGCTTTCGAGATCCATGTTATCCAGTAAAATACGGGTGATATCGGCATCCAGGGCTTCCTGTAGTTCCCCCAGCGTTTCGACCTCTATTTCTATGGCAATGCCGGGACTTTGGTTTTTCGCTCGTTTTACGGCTTGCGTAATCGAACCGCCAGCGATGATATGGTTTTCCTTTAGCATGATCATGTCAAATAGGCCGATGCGGTGATTATTACCACCACCGCAGCGTACCGCATATTTCTGCGCCAGCCTCAGGCCAGGCAATGTTTTGCGGGTATCGAGCAACTGCGCGCCGCTGCCAATGATGGCCTGTACAAATCGGTGTGTCTGGCTGGCGGTGCCCGAGAGGGTCTGCAGAAAATTCAGTGCCGTGCGCTCGCCACTCAGAAGATGGCGCGCCGAGCCGCGCAGAGAACAAAGTAGGGTATCAGCCTCTACCTGTTCCCCTTCCTTAACCCGCCAGTCAATGTTAATCGTGCTGTCCAGCTGATGCATGACGTCATCAAACCAGGGACGGCCGCAGATGACCGCCGTTTCACGGCAGGTAACCTCGGCGTGCAGGATCTTGTTTTCCGGGATCAGCGCCGTGCTGGGATCATTCCCGCCTGGGCCAAGATCTTCGGCCAAAGCTTGAGCACATTGTGCGCGAATGCTTTCAATGGGAGGCGGGGTTGGAAAAGAAGGCATGTGTTGAAATTTTGTGAGCCGGTTAAAGTAAGACGTGGATCATATCATGATGGGTTTTCTTACTGGATTTCGCGCACTGCTCTACCCATCAGTCTTTTACGGTGACGCTGTTGACCCAAAGCGGATAATCGTTCGGCGCAGTTCCTTTTTCAGGATTTTGTCAATCCGATCACGTACCCGTTTTTTGGACATGGCCCGATCCTGTGAAGATGCTTTTATGTTCCAGCGTTTGCTGCCCTGTACCTGCCCACTGGCGGTCTGGCTGAGACTGATTTCCAGTGTGCCACGCTGCCAGTACCAGCCCTGCGCATCCCGGGTTTCTGTTAACGTGAGTTTCGCATCGAGGACATATCCTGTCCTGGCATTACCGGCATGACCAAAGCCGGCAGCGGATACTGCTCCCTTGAGTATCTCATCCAGACCGCCAAGAGGGTCGGCGCTGATTTTAGTACGGATGCGCATGCGTTGTAGCAGGGTCTCGCGATCGCTGGCCAGGGTTGCCAGGGTGTAGGGGCTGCTGAGTCCACGACCGGAATAGTCCACAATCTTCAGTTGATTGTTATAGACCCGGCGTTCAAGCTGTGCCTGCAGGGCGGTATGTGCGAGCGCGATCTTGCGCAACAGGCTGTTATTCTGCCGCGCCCGGCGAATGGCGTTAGCCGTCACATCATCGAGCCGGTTGATATTGCCGCGCAGGATGTTACCCGCTTTCATCCTGTCCAGCACGGCGAGTACATGAAACTGCTTGCTGGTTTTGTCCTGCCAGGTGCCAGCAATCTCGATTCCGGAAATAATCTGATCGGTGTGGATGGAAATATTCCGGCTGACGCTGCTGGAAAATTTTAACCGGGTCTTGGCGCCCTGGGTCTGGCGGCTGGACTGGCTGCTGTCTTTGCTTTGTTCCTGAATGCTAACTTCAAAAATCTTGGCCAGATCGGCGCGCGCGCGATCGCGGGCGAGCGCCTGATACCCGGCCTCTCCCTTGCCCCTCAGATATTTGGCGGGTGGGTACTTGCTGCTGTTGCCGTTGACCCAGTCAGGCTGGATTAAGCTTTTACTGGCGCAGCCTGCATTGATTAGAAGACTCAGGAGAAAAAAAGGAAATAATATCTTAAACATGCTTAGTGCCTCATAGTTGCCGCGACCGATGTCCAACGAAATGATAAGTAATCGTTATGCTCGGTGGTCAGTTTGATTTTTCCAAGACTGCGTTGCAGAATAATATTATTATTGTGGTCCAGTAGTTCTACATGGGCGGAATACAGGCCGGCCGGCGCTTGCAATCGTGCGCTTTGTATTTGTGCCGGCAGCGTCAGCCAGCTACGCGTATCCGCGCGCTCAGTCAGCACCCCGGCAATATTGACAATGAGTCCGGCCAGCCCATTTCGTTGGCTGGCCTCATCTGATAGTTTATGTTTGGCTACCGCACGCGCCAGAGCGCGGGCGGTAATGGCCGCCATTTGTGATTTCAGGGTTTCAATCTCCAGGCTACTGATGTCTTCTACCTTTTCGGTTTCAGTAACAAGCTTAGGGTCATTTTTCAGATCCGGACGAACGCTTTGTAGGTACAAGCGTGCGCGGGCTACCGGGGTGTTGCGTTTTTGATAGTAGGGCAGGGAAATGCGAATCATATGTCCGGATTGAGGCTCGATAACCTGTACACTCGATTCACGTTTTATGGGCGCCAGGCCATTATTAAAAATAAACACGAGTTCGGCGGTATTCCGGGTTTTTTTCTTGAAATTTTTGAGGTGCAGATTAAATTCTTTTTCATATTTTTGACGTTCATTATCAAGTCCGACCCTGTCAGCCATCCGGATCAGTGCGCGCTTAAGCTGTTGTGGTATGGCAATCCCATAGAGTGCCGCATGCGCTTTATAGGCTTTATAGGCTTTGCGATAGGCGATCATGGCATCACTCCATTCGCCAAGATCTTCATAGATGATGCCACTGAGATAGCGGGCAAAGGGATCGACGTTGAGGGGGCTGTCCGGATCGTCCTGCATCAGCGCCCGCAGGCGAACATCCTCCTGTAGAATTTCGACCCGCGCACCATCCAGATCATTCATTTGCAGGTAGTTCAGCGCGGCGTAGACATTCAGCATGATCTGTTCAACTGGCGTGCCAATATAAGTGCGTGTGGCGTCATTGATAATAAATGATGAGGTTTGCTCAGAAACGCTGGTAGCCGAGTATTTTTGTACAATGGCCTTGGCCTTTTCGAGTTCCTCGTTGCTTTGCCTGAACTTGCCAAGCATGCGCAAAAGCATGGCTTTGTTGCAGACATAGAGGAACTGATCCCGGCTACTGTGTGCCTGTTTTTCAAGGGCATCCAATGCTCTGGCAGGATCGTTCTTCAGCAGATCGCGCTCAACCACACGAAAAGACTGGCTGTAACTGGCGCAGCCGCCAAGAACCAGGAATATACCCGCCAGGGCTATGGCGGGGATACTGCGCAGGCTCTGTCCTTCCCTAATAGGCATGACAGAGTTTAAGGCTTAATTAAAACCGTAAGCGACTGTTTTTGATTAGCTTCTTGATTTTTTTCTGTCCCAGCCAGACCATCCGGTTATCGGCCAGACTGATCAGGGTAAGGTCAACCTGATAATAGCGGAGCTGGGTTTTACCTTCCATATCGACAATCGTATTGATGCTGCCTTTGAGCATAAAGTCCGCCCCCATTTCCTGGCCCATCGCCTTTCGAGTGGCCTCGCTGGCATTGATGTCCTGATCCTTGCGCTCTGATCGGATTTCCTTTCGTTGATGACTCGAAGCCACAAAATTAACCTGCCCGGAATTAATCATGGCGCGTTCAATATCGGAAATGAAGGTTCTGACATTAATATGCTCATCACTGAGATTGCGTATCCTACCTACAATGACTGCCGGCTGGCGGTTATGTTTGCGGGTATAATTTCTGAACCAGGGACGATCCAGCATGTCATTAATCATCGCTTCAGAAACCATACGTGAGTCGGTATCGTTCCAGGCGCCACTTAGATCGATGTCTTTATTGACAGCGACACGTGTAACCTGGGTGGCGCAGGCTGTGACGACCAGGGCAATGAGGATAGTAAGGGCTGTCAGCTTAAATTTTCTGATAAGCATATATCTGTTCTCCAAATAGAGGTCTGTTTATCTGGGTGAAACCTTGTCAAAGATATTCTCTGCATGGCTGTTGATATAACGCTGCAGATCCTGGTTCATATGCCTGACGTTTTTCATCACTTCTTTTACATATTTCATGTCCAGCTCGGCGAGGGAGTAAATGGTACCGCTTTTTTTATCTTTCCAGCGGCCAATGATGCGCGCTCCCGAGAGATTCATTTTGGTAAGATTTTTGATTTCACGGGAGACAGATTGCTGGCTCACTGCATCCTTGCCGGTTCCTGAGGCCGCGCTATAGTCCTGGCTGGCAACATTGAGATAAGAACTTAATATGCGGGCAACTTCAGCGCGGGCGCGGTTGTCGGCAGTGGATTTCTGCAAGGAGGCATCGCCCATGACGGGGGCTTCACCCACACCGTGAAAGAGTCGGCCTTTGTTGTTATTCAGGTACTGGGTGCCCTGGTTGACCCAGTCGGGTGCTTCACTCATGCCCAGATCACTTTCTACCAGCGTTTTACCGGAACAGCCGAAAATCAGTAAAGTAAAGCTCGCCAGCATCAGGGCTTTGATAACGTGAGTCGAATAGTGCCATTTGTGCATGGGGTCACTCCTGATGTGGGTTAGAAAGGAATTTACAGATCTGTATTTAAGCATATCTCTGCCTGGAGATCTGTCAATATTCTCCTTAAATTGTTATTGTTTCTCCCAAATATCAGCCATGTCATCCCATCCCATGGAAGTTAACCAGGTCAGCCTGTGAAGAACGCCCTCATCAGTATTTTCAAAACGCTGTACCTGAGTTTGCGGGACTTATATCCTATCATTCTGGTTATCGCCTTTTTCCAGATCGTCGTTTTGCGGCAGCCCATCCCCCATCTTTTCCAGCTTCTCAGTGGTACTCTCATGGTGGTGATGGGTCTGAGCCTGTTTGTGCAGGGCTTGCAAATGGGACTGTTTCCCATTGGTGAGTCCATGGCCTATGCTTTTGCCCGTAAGGGCAGTCTGTTCTGGCTGCTGGCATTCTCCTTTGCCCTGGGTTTTGGCACGACCATTGCTGAGCCGGCGCTGATTGCGGTGGCCAATGAAGCCGCTGACGTTGCGGCTGCCGCCGGGGTGGTGGCGAATAACCTGGCAGCGAAGGAGAGCTATGCCGACGGCCTGCGTGTTACGGTCGCCTTTGCAGTGGGCATTGCTCTGATCATCGGCGTTTTGCGGATCCTGCGCGGCTGGCCTATTCAATACCTGATCGTCGGCGGGTATATCGGTGTTGTGATCATGACGTTTTTTGCACCGGATAACATCATCGGTATTGCCTATGATTCCGGTGGCGTCACCACGTCCACCATCACGGTGCCGCTGGTGACCGCGCTGGGGGTGGGGCTGGCCTCCAGTATCAAAGGCCGAAATCCCATGGTGGATGGCTTTGGCCTGATTGCCTTTGCGTCATTGACGCCCATGATTTTTGTCATGCTGTACGGAATGATGCGGTGAGCGATTTTTTTCTACAATTACTGAGCGTTACCCTCGATACGGCTTTCGATGTGCTGCCGATCGTGATCATTATTTTCGGGTTCCAGTTCCTGGTTATTCGCCAGCCTGTGCCGCATCTGAAGCAGGTGTTGCTTGGTTTTCTCTATGTCCTGTTGGGCCTGTCGTTCTTCCTGGTGGGGCTGAAGCAGGCGCTGTTTCCCATTGGTGCGCTCATGGCAAAGCAGCTCACTGATCCCGTCTTTATCTATGGCAGCCTGGAAAATATTCCTCAATTTTTCCACTGGTCGGATTACAAATGGGTTTATATTTTTGCCGCCAGCATTGGTTTTTCCACCACCATTGCCGAGCCTTCGTTGCTGGCAGTGGCGATCAAAGCACATGATGTATCGGCCGGAACGATCAGCGTATGGGGTCTGCGGGTGGCGGTGGCGCTGGGTGTGGCCTTCGGTATCGCGTTGGGAACCTACCGTATCGTCAGCGGTACGCCGCTGTATGATTACATTATTGGCGGTTATGTGGTTGTGATCATTCAGACCTTTTTTGCGCCAAAGATGATCGTTGCCCTGGCCTATGATTCCGGTGGCGTGACCACCTCAACCGTGACGGTACCCCTGGTCACGGCCCTGGGGCTGGGGCTGGCGAGTACCGTGCCGGGACGCAGTGCACTGCTGGATGGGTTTGGCCTGATTGCTTTTGCCAGCCTGTTCCCGATTATTTCAGTGATGGCCTACGCGCAGCTCAGCCAGTCACGCTGGCTACGAAACATAAGGAAAGAATAAGGAGACAGTCATGCATTTTAAACTGATTATTGCTTTGATCGAAGATGATAAAACCGATGCGGTGATGGATGCAGCGCGCGCAGCCGGCGCCACTGGAATGACCGTCATTAATCATGCGCGGGGCGAAGGGCTGAAGCAGAGTAAGACTTTTTTCGGTCTGACCCTGGAAACGCAACGGGATATGTTGATGATGCTGGTAGAAGAGCATCAGAGCCGCTGTATTCTGGAAAAAATCGCCGAAGTCGGTGAATTTGACAGCAAACCGGGCACGGGGATTGCTTTTCAGATCGATGTTGAAGACGCCCTGGGTGTCAAGCAGCAGATTGTTCGTTTAAGTGAGGTTGTGGAGGAAGAGATATGAGTCACAGAAATATAGTCCGGGTGCGTGATGTGATGAAAACACGCATCGATATGGTGGATGGTATGACCTCGGTGAGCGACGCCCTGACAATGATGAAACATATTGAAACCAAGTCATTGATCGTGGACAAGCGCCATGAAAATGATGAATACGGTATTGTGTTAATTTCCGATATCGCCAAGCAGGTGCTGGCGCGTGATCGTTCGCCGGATCGGGTGAATATCTATGAGGTGATGGCCAAGCCAGTCATTTGTGTGGATCCTGAGATGGACATCCGCTATTGCGCGCGTCTGTTTGACAGGTTTGGTTTGTCGCGGGCGCCCGTGATTGAACAGCGCAAGGTGGTGGGGATTGTCAGTTACACCGACATGGTTTTGCGCGGGCTGGTGGTGAACAAGGATTATCATCCGGAATAAATGACCGCCTGTCATATGAATATTGATCCCCATAGCGGGCTGCTGAATGTCGCGCGGCAGGTGCCGTCACCCAATTGTGATGCCCGCCCGGCGGGGACCGAGATCGACCTGCTGGTGATTCATAATATCAGCTTGCCGCCAGGCTGTTTCAACGGTAACGCGATTGACTGTTTTTTTACCAATACCCTTGATATCGAAGCGGATCCCTATTATGCCGAGATCGCGGACATGCAGGTCTCGGCCCATCTTCTGGTTCGGCGTGACGGAACCATTATACAGTATGTGCCTTTTAGCCAACGAGCCTGGCATGCGGGTGAGTCCTGTTTCCAGGGACGCCCGCAGTGCAATGACTATTCTATCGGTATCGAGCTGGAGGGCACCGATGAACGGGCCTATGAAGATATTCAGTATCAGGTTTTACAACAGCTGATCACGCTGCTTGCCCGGACTTACCCCGGTATTCGGCAGGGCAGAATTGTCGGTCACAGTGATATCGCCCCAGGGCGCAAAACCGATCCCGGTCCGGCCTTTGACTGGCCAAGAATCCGGACTTGATATTGTAAAATAAAAACCGGAAACTACTGACATGAACCTGATCAGCATTCTTATTGCCCTTGTAGTGGAAACGCTGTACAAGCCCGTCAGCGACTATCGTCGCTATGACTGGTTACTGGACGCCGGCACAAAGATCTACCACAAATTGTCCGCCCAGCCATGGTTCGATGGGTCGCCGGGCTTGATTCTGATAGTGGTTTTACCCTGTTTTGCCGTCTGGCTGATGGGTGCCATGCTGGCCGGTGTGGCGAGCCTGTTCAGTTTTCTTTTCGGACTGCTGGTGCTCATCTATTGTATCGGCCCCCGGGATCTGCTGGATGATGTGAAGAAACTGACCGCTGCTCTGCAGGCTGATGATGTGGATGCCGCACGTCATTATACGAGTGAAATCCTGGGCCACGACGTTACAGGCGATGTGATTTCTCTGGCGGAACGGGCTAAGGAAAGTATTCCAGTCACCGCCAATACCCGGATACTGGGGATATTGTTCTGGTTCATGCTGATGGGGCCGGTGGGCGCTATATTGTTCCGTTATATTTGCCTGCTCTACCATCAAGGGGGCTGGAGCAGTCGTTTTTCTCACACGCTTGAATGGTTGTATGAGATTATGATCTGGCCTTCGGCCCGTCTGAGCGTAGCGGGCTTCGCCCTGACCGGTAGTTTTGTGGATACGGTTAGCCACTGGCAATCGTCGGCAGATTTCTGGCAACGCAATAGTGAAGAGTTGCTGCGGGTCAGCGGAATCGGTGCCGTTAGACATGAACGGGATGAGCCGCCGGAAGAGGGGCAGCCTGATATCGAGGGCGTACAAAATGTACTGGCGTTGATGAAGCGCACCCTGATCGTCTGGTTGGTCGCGCTTGCCCTGTTAACCTTGACCGGCCTGGCGTTGTAACCCTGTTTTATTCTACGATCGATCTGATTCGACACGGTGAACCCGTGGGCGGGAAAAGATATCGCGGTCATGTCGATGATCCCCTGAGTGAAAAAGGCTGGTCGCAGATGCGCGCTGCGGTGGCCGATCAGCATCCCTGGAATGCGATTGTGTGTTCCCCCCTGAGTCGTTGTCAGGCCTTTGCACAGGAACTGGCGGCGCGCCATACTTTACCTTGCCATGACGATCCCCGCTTTATGGAGATTCATTTTGGCGAGTGGGAAGGCCGCACGGCGGAAGATCTGTTGGAGCAGGATCCTCAGGCACTGTATCGCTTCTGGTCTGATCCGCTAAACAATACACCACCAGGAGCGGAAACACTGGCCGATTTCGAGGCCCGGGTGATCAGCGGCTGGAATGATCTACTGAAAAATTACCCTGACCGGCATGTCCTGTTAGTCGGACATGCCGGGGTGATACGCATGATTATTCGCCATGTACTGGATATGCCGCTGGATCGCATGTTTCGTTTACAGGTGCCGCTGGCAGGCATCAGCCGCATTAGAATAGAAGGCGAGGGTGAAACCGCATGGCCGCAGCTGCTTTTTCATGGCAGCCAACTGCCATAAAAGGAGGCCGGGGTTATGTGGCGTATTGATCAATCTTGAATACGAACATAAATGGTAACTACTCACCCCCCATGCCGTGCATATGTTTTTAACTCTCTATGACGATGTGCGGCTTATTTAACGATGGGTTTCGCTTCGCTCTACCCATCCTACTCAATTTATGGCTCTGTAGGATGGGTAGAGCGAAGCGAAACCCATCACTCTTCGGGGTAAGTAGTTACCATAAATTGAAGAATTAAATGACTTCGACCCTGAGGTATCCCCAGGAGTATTTTTAAAAGTCAAAAGCTTGTCTGTCCGCCAATAAACGCCAATAAACGC
>CAZQVV010000104.1:0-9746 GCA_964596835.1 uncultured Thiohalophilus sp.
CATGCCTGTATGAATTTTTTAGCAGTGAAAAGCAAATAAGGAAGGTATCATGATATTTGACAAACATTTCTGATGCCCGGCTGCGGATGTAATATTGAAATCAGGGGCGAGGCACAGCGTCGGGTATTGATTCCGCTGTTACTTATCAATGCTCTGATGTTTGTTGTCGGCCTTACCCTTGGCATTATCGGTCAATCGACCGGACTCATCGCTGATTCCATGGATATGCTGGCGGATGCCACAGTATATGCTATTGCCATGTATGCCGTAGGACGAGGCTTGCATGTCAAAATACGGGCGGCGCATGTCAGCGGCGTGTTGCAGATTATATTGGCTTTTGGCGTCATGCTTGATGTGATACGCCGCTTCACCTTCGGTAGCGATCCCGCGCCCACCTTAATGATCGTGATGGGGTTTGTAGCCCTTGCCGCCAATGTGATCTGCCTGATGCTGATTGCTAAACACCGCAACGGTGAAATTCATATGCGGGCAAGCTGGGTATGTTCCAAAAATGATGTAATCGCCAACCTCGGTGTAATTGTGAGTGGTGGGCTGGTGGCTTTGCTTGCCTCACCACTTCCTGACCTCATCATCGGATTTGCCATCGCCATCATTGTCATGAAGGGTGGTATTTCCGTCTTTCGGGATGCTACTGCCGAAAAAGCTTGTTTGCTCGAATGATTCATCAGCCTCATCCGGCATCTGTTCCGGGATGTCATATCAGCTATACGCTGCTATCATCTTCCCGTTATGCAAAAACGAACTACAAACAAGAAACGCGGCGGTAAGAAAGATACATCGCCACGTTTTCTGGGCTGGTTGACCAGCGATGAAGATGAGATCGAGCGGCGCAGGCATCGCGGGGCGAATGACAAATCCAGCATTCGGGTGCTGGAGCCGGATGAACCATTTTTTGGATCTTTTTTACTTACTTCAGCCAGTGGCGAAACCTACCATATTGAAATTCGCTCGCTAGCGGAAACCAGTAACAGTTGTGATTGCCCCGACCATCAGGTCAATGGCCTGGGCACCTGCAAGCATGTCGAAGCCGTACTGCTCCATCTCCGGAAAAGACGGAAACGTCTGTTCCACACTGCCACAAAAGAAGGTTCGCCAAGGCTGGATATTTATCTGGACCACCGGGACAACCGCGTTCGCCTGTTGCGCCCCACCGGGATTAACACCCCTGAACCAAGCGATGCCCTGTCATTGATCTCACCACTATTTTCCAGCGACAACCATTTGTTGAACGATCCTCTGAATGCCATTCCCACCCTGAAGCGATTGCTGGCCAAGGCGCCGGATCCCGTGCGGAAAAACATCCGGTTATCCCGGTATCTGGACAAATGGCTGGAGCAAAAACAGCAGCAGGCGGAGATGGAACAGCAACGCACAACCTACGAGGCTGATCTTGCCGCCGGAAAGCGTAGCGCGAATTTTCTTCGCCTGCCCTTATACGATTACCAGCAGCAGGGTATGCGCCATCTGGCCTTTACCGGCCGGGCGCTGCTGGCCGACGAGATGGGTCTGGGTAAAACGGTGCAGGCCATTGCCGCCAGCGAATTACTGCATCAACTGCATGGTGCGGAACGTGTGCTGGTGATTTCACCCGCCTCGTTGAAGGGCGAATGGCAGGATCAGATTGAAAAGTTTACCGGTCACCCATCGCTGATCATTGCCGGGCCACGCGCCAAACGCCTGCGGCAATATCGGCAAATCAGCCGCTTCTATCTGGCCAATTATGAGCAAATTCTCCCTGATTATACGGAAATAAACACGATCCTGATGCCCGATATTATCATTCTTGATGAAGCGCAACGCATCAAAAACTGGCAGACCAAAACCGCCGGGGCGGTCAAACGTCTGAAAAGCCGTTTCGCCTTCGTGCTCACCGGCACGCCGATTGAAAACCGCATTGATGAGATCTATTCCATCGTCCAGTTTCTCGACCCCTCCCTGTTTGGGCCACTGTTCCGCTTCAACCGTGATTTCTATCAACTGGATGAACGTGGCCGCGCCATTGGCTATCGGAATCTGGATGAATTACATCGTCGCCTGCGTCCGATCATGCTACGCCGGCTGAAGGATGAGGTGGAGGGCGAGTTGCCGGATCGCACCGTCAACAACTACTTCGTCCCCATGGACGAGGAACAACGGGCCCGCTACGAAGAATACAGGGTGAAGGTGGCCAGACTGGCGAGTCAGAGCCGGCACAGGCCGCTGAGCAAAGAGGAACAGGAGCGCCTGCAACAGTGGCTGGCCTGTATGCGCATGCTCTGCGATACGCCTTACATCCTCGATCCGGGATGCCGTATTTCACCCAAACTGAAGGAGTTGAAAACGATTCTGAATGAGCGGCTGGAGGAAGGCGGGCATAAAATCATCATCTTCTCCGAATGGGTGCGTATGCTGGATTTGGTGCGCGAGCATCTGGAAAAGAAAGGCATTCATCATGCCTGGCACACTGGTGGCGTGCCGCTACCCAAACGGCGCGAAGAGATTCGCCGCTTTAAGGATGATGCGGATTGCCGGATTTTCCTTTCCAGTGATTCGGGCAGCACCGGTCTCAATCTTCAGCAGGCAGACACCGTGATCAATCTCGATCTGCCCTGGAACCCGGCCAAACTCGAACAACGCATCGCACGCGCCTGGCGCAAACATCAGACGCGCCCCGTACAGGTCATCAATCTGGTCTGTGAAGATTCCATTGAACACCGCATGCTGTATCTGCTTGATCAGAAACGGTCTCTTGCTGATGAAATCATTGATGGCGCAGGTGCACTTACGTCCATGGCCCTGCCATCGGGCCGCAATGCGTTGATGGGAAAAATCGGCGAGTTGACTGGCGAGCAGTGGAGTGGCGACACGATGGGGCAGGATGCCGGCAGAACCACAGAGCAGTCCGTAATGGAACCGGGTGACGCCCTGCGGCAGGATGTGCTTGCCCGCTGGCAGGATCAGTTCGACCTGCTGGAATTGCATGGCGAACCAACCCGGCAAACTCTGCTTGCCGTAAGCGGAAACGCACCCAATGAGCAACTTAAAACTGATTTACAGCAACAGATCAAAGACAACTTCCCCGAGAAAACGCCGCAGCTGGAACTCATCGACCGCAACACGTTCGCAACCATTCAGCACTTGATCAAGGCCGGTGTGCTCAGCATGGGTGCAGCCCCCGTGCAAACACTGCACAGTACCGGTAAACAGACCCAAAACCACGATGAGCAACACCGCAAACAACTGGCCGAAGTACGCAAACGCTTCGCTAAAACCGAACGCCAGCAACGCATGGCGAGCGTACTGGCCGAAGGAGGCTTTGTGCTGGAAGCGCTTGCCCCGCTGGGTGAAGCCATCGAAGCCATGTTATGCGCCATGGCATCCTTATACCATAAAGACGGCGATATTCCTGTATCAGAAGCCTTCATTGAATCCGCATTGCTTCGCGATGCGTGGCTGACGGCAGACTCAACCAAACTGATCTCCCGCTTGCGGCTCGACGTTGATGATCTGGCGGAAGATGCGGCTGTTGACTTACTCCGGCAAGGGCGTGATCTCCTTGATCATGCATCCGAGGCGTTAAACAGGAGAATGCTGTAATTCTTCGAACGCTGCCCTCTGTTGTTTTTTCGCGATAATACATTGAAACCATCACTGATTTCCCTTAACGCTTTGTCTCGTTTACGGGGTTTACGATGGTTCGATATTCCGAATTGATGATACGGCTGCCCGATTGCCTGACGATACCGTCAATCCATCCGGAAAGCACCTGCTGTCTGAGTATGCCCATGATGTTTCCCCGCGCCTCTTTCAGCGACTGGCGACTGGCCGGACGCCTGCCAAGTAGTGCGATGACATGCCAGCCGAATTTCGTTTTAACCGGTTTACTGATGTCCCCCGGTTCTTCCAGGGCAAATACGGCCTTTTCAAACGGCTTGACCATGGCGGCACGCGAAAACCAGTTCAAATCCTCACCTCGCCCCTTGTTACTGTCATCAATGGAATATTCCGCGGCGAGCGCGGCAAAATCCTTGCCATGCCGCAGCAGCCGGATCACCTCTTCGGCTTTTTCCCGGCTGGATACCAGGATATGACGCGCATGCACCTTCTCCGGGGTAGTGCACTGATCCTGATGCTGGTCGTAATCGTGGCGCAAACTCTGGAAACGTTCCGGAAGAGCGTTAATTTCCGCATCAATATCGGCGTCATGAAATGTCTTGTCACCGATGGTGGCTACGACAGGTACGGGTACAGGCAAGTCCTGGGCTGCCTGTTCCCTGGGCTGGCAGGCGGCTTCGTCCAACAAGCAGAATGCAAAGCTTGATGGACAGAGGCGTGCGTATCATGCGGACTAGGTTAGCGTGTCCACTGCGTTCATGCACCCCATGTCAATGTCGGGTCTTGGAATTATGGCTGATTGTACAATTTTATTCGCTTTTTGACTGGCATTGGATTATAAATCGTGTGTGAGCGTAAACAAGCAGGTTAAAAGCAAGAAAAATCAGACCATCCCCTTCCCTTCCAGATGCGGCTTGCTTGACCGGGAGGCCGATCTGGGCGGTATAAATGCCGCATGGGTGGAATCACTGTATGAGGATTATTTAAACGATCCGGACTCGGTGTCGTCGGCCTGGAGAGAGCGTTTTCGGGGCATGGGGGAGACAGCATCTCCACCTTCAAGGCGGCGGATCGAAGCTCGATTCCGGCATGTACGGGGAACGGTTGCAACGTCGGATCGTATATCCGAACACGTGCATGCTGATCAACCGGGTATGGGGGAAGTGGAATATCCATCCCGAGCCCTGTATCTGATGCATGGTTACCGTGTGCATGGCCATTTACACGCCAATCTGGATCCGTTACACCTGAATCCCCCTCAA
Source organism: uncultured Thiohalophilus sp. (assembly GCA_964596835.1). Lineage (GTDB taxonomy): Bacteria > Pseudomonadota > Gammaproteobacteria > UBA6429 > Thiohalophilaceae > JAADGZ01. The sequence continues at coordinate 4,878 of CAZQVV010000104.1, forward strand.
CCCAGCCCTGAACTGGATCCGAAATACTACGGGCTTTCCGGAAAGGACATGGATGTGTTGTTTCCGACTGGTGATCTGGTTGCGCCACCCATGCTGCCATTGCGCGAGATTCTCAAGATTCTGAAACAGACATATAGCGGTTGTATCGGCCCGGAATTTCTGTATATCATGGATTCAGCACAGAAGATCTGGCTACAGGAACGACTGGAGAAGGTTCGTTCCACTCCGGATTTCGACGATGAGATACGCTTGCAGATCTTCCGGAAAATCATGTGCGCCTCCGAGTTCGAACATTTTTTGCACACGCGCTATGCCGGACAGAAGCGTTTTTCGCTGGAAGGCGGCGAAAGCCTGATCCCGATGCTCAGTATGTTGATTCAGCAGGCTGGCTGCAAGGGTGCCAGGGAAGTCATTCTCGGCATGGCCCATCGGGGGCGGTTGAATGTGTTGGCCAACCTGCTGGGCCAGTCCTTGTCTGAAATCTTTGCCGAATTTGAGGGAACGTTTTTCGGTGAGGATCAGGCGGGGCTGGGTGATGTCAAATATCACATGGGCTTTTCTTCGGAGATCCCGACACCTGGTGGAACCCTGCATTTATCGCTGGCCTTTAACCCTTCGCACCTGGAGATTATTACACCCGTGGTGTTGGGCAGTGTGCGTGCCCGGCAACGCCGGCGCGACGATCAGTCACGGCGGGAGGTCATGAGTATTCTGGTGCATGGCGATGCCGCATTTTCAGGGCAAGGCGTCGTGGCCGAATCCCTGAATTTGTCCAGGCTTAACGGTTTTCGAACTGGTGGCACGGTCCATATTGTGGTCAACAATCAGATAGGTTTTACCACCAACCCCCTGGATGCACGCTCCACGTTGTATTGTACGGATATCGCCAAGATGGTGCAGGCACCGATTCTGCATGTGAATGGCGATAACCCCGAGGCTGTGGTGCTGGCGGCCCGGATTGCGATGGATTACCGCTACCAGTTCAAGTCGGATATTGTGATTGATATGGTTTGTTACCGTCGCCATGGTCATAATGAGGGCGATGAGCCGATGGTGACGCAACCGGTGATGTATCGCAAGATTGCCTCGCATCCCAATGTTTTACAGATCTACCGCGAACGTCTGCTGGCTGATGGCGTACTCTCCGAACAGGACGTTGACGATCAGATTCATCATTACCGCGCATGCATGGAGCAGGTGCGCCGCAACCGGGACAGGCCTTCTCCCTCCTCTCCCAATAGTTTACAGGGACGCTGGCAGGGATATATGCGGGGAGACGTGCCCGAGCCGAACACATCGGTGGAACAGGAATCGCTGTCCGTGCTGGTGGGGAAAGCGCATGCCGTACCACAAAACTTCACCCTGCATCCAAAGGTGAAAAAGATTTTTGATGCCCGCATCCGGATGATCGCGGGCGAGGAACCCGTGGGCTGGGGATGCGCCGAAAGCATGGCGTATGCGACACTTCTGGATAAAGGCGGCTGGGTGCGTATTTCGGGGCAGGATACGGGCAGGGGTACGTTTTTTCACCGGCATGCGGTTGTTTATGACTACAAGACAGGTAAAAAATTCGTTCCCTTGCGTCAAGCAGAAAATGGCGACATGGCTCACTTTGTCGCTGTGGACAGTATGCTTTCCGAAGAGGCGGTCATGGCGTTTGAGTATGGTTACTCCCTGTCCGAGCCGCGTGCTCTGGTCATCTGGGAGGCTCAATATGGGGATTTTGCCAACAATGCGCAGGTGGTCATTGATCAGTTTATTGCGGCGGGCGAATCCAAATGGGATCGCATGAGCGGCCTGGTGTTGTGGCTGCCGCATGGTTTCGAGGGCCAGGGTGCGGAGCACTCATCAGCCAGGCTTGAGCGCTATCTGCAATTATGTGCCGAGAACAATATGCAGGTGGTTGCGCCGACAACACCGGCGCAACTGTTTCATCTGCTGCGCAGACAATCCCTGATCAAGATGCGCAAACCGCTGATTATGATGGCACCCAAGAGCATGTTGCGGCAAAAACTTTCGTATTCTCCGCTTAAGGCATTGACGCATGGGCACTTTCATCCCGTAATACCGGAGGTAGACAAAGCGGTTGATCCATCCCGTACGCATCGTCTGCTGCTGTGTTCCGGCAAGGTGTACTACGATTTGCTGGCTATGCGGCACAAGCAGGAAATCACCGGTGTCGGTATCGTGCGCGTTGAACGGCTTTATCCCTTTCCGTACCATGAACTCAGGATGCAACTGGTTTCTTTCGCCTCGACGTCGGAAATTGTCTGGGTGCAGGAGGAACCAGAGAATCAGGGCGCATGGTATGAGATCGACTATCGTCTGGATCAATGCCTGCAAGCAGGGCAGCATCTTACACATCTGGCGAGATCACCGGGTGCAGCACCCGCGGCAGGTTCATCCAGACGCCATGCGCGGCGTCAACAGGCGTTGGTGGCAACGGCATTGACAGGCACTATCAAGGGCATGATTGCGTAATCGTAACGACCCCTGAGTAGTGACGGGAGGGGAAACAGTGGATATTGAGATCAAGGTTCCCAGTCTGGGCGAATCCGAATCCGAGGCGACGCTGGTGTCGTGGAAAAAAGAGTCCGGCGACGATGTGGCCGAGGATGATGTACTGGCCGAGATAGAGAGTGACAAAATCACCATGGAGATCACTGCGTTTGCCAACGGCGTGCTGAAGGATGTTCGCAAGCAGGAGGGAGACACGGTTGCACCCGGCGAAGTGATTGGCCTGATTGAGGAGTATGCGCCAGCGAAAGGTGGAAAAGCAGCAAAATTCGCGATAGGAGAAACCGTTGGAAAAAAGGCCCGGAGGGAAGAGGTGCCAGCAAAGGAAAAACTTCCACAATCGGTAAGATCGGAGCCTGCCCCGGCCAACTCCGTGAAGGCAGTGAAGGCGCTCGAATCCGCCATGGTTTCTGATAGATCCGCCACCACGCCGATTATCAGCGATCAAGTGGAGGAGCGTGTTCCCATGAGCCGCCTGCGCAAGACCATCGCCATGCGTTTGAAAAAGGCGCAGAACACCGCCGCTATCCTGACCACGTTCAATGAGGTGAATATGCAGCCGGTAATGGACTTACGTGCCAAATACCGTGATGCATTCATGGAAAAGCATGGTGTTAACCTGAGCTTCATGTCCTTCTTCGTAAAGGCATGCATCGACGGGTTGAAACGATTTCCGGTCGTCAACGCCTGTATCGAGGATACGGACATCATTTATCACAATTATTACAACATCGGGATTGCGGTTTCCACGAACAGGGGGCTGGTGGTGCCCATCGTACGCGATGCGGGTCAGATGTGCATGTCCGGGATTGAGACAGCCATTGCCGATTATGCCGCAAAAGCACGCGGGGGCGGTCTGCTGCCGGATGACCTCAAGGGTGGTACGTTCTCCATAACCAACGGCGGCGTATTCGGATCTCTTTTATCCACACCCATTCTCAATCCGCCGCAAAGCGCCATTCTCGGCATGCATACGATTCAGAAGCGTCCGGTAGCCGAGGGAGATCAGGTCGTGATTCGTCCGATGATGTACATGGCGCTTTCCTATGATCACCGAATTATTGACGGACGCGACGCAGTACAATTCCTGGTGACGGTGAAGGAGACCCTGGAATTTCCAGGCCGCATGTTGCTGGACTTGTAACCCCGTGACTCGAGGTTTCTTGCTTGTTCACATTATTCGAACCGCGTAGGTTTCAATCCAGTTTCAGAATACATGCCGGGAGCAATATGATGCGTGGTGAACTGGTGTATGAAGGCAAGGGTAAGCAACTGTTTGCCAGCGATGTTGACAATGAACTAATTCAGGTATTCAAGGATGACGCCACGGCTTTCGATGGCATCAAGCATGATGTAATCAAGGGCAAGGGTGTGCTCAATTGTGCCCTGTCCACGTTCTTCTTTGAACGGCTACGTGAGGCGGGCATCAACACCCATTTTATCCGGCGAGAGGGCCATGTTGAAATGCGCATAAAACGGCTTGCCATGATTCCCGTGGAAGTGGTGGTACGTAGTGTGGTGGCGGGTTCTATCTGCAAGCGGCTGGGTTTTGAAGAGGGGAGAGTACTGGCACATCCGCTGACGGAATTATTCTACAAGTCTGACGCATTACATGATCCGATGATCAACACCGAACACGCTGAACTGTTTGGATGGGCGACGCGCGAAGACATTGCTTTCATGCGTGACTCGGCATTGAAGGTCAATCAGGTGCTGTCGGATATACTGGCCTCAACCGGTATCAGGCTGATCGATTTCAAGCTGGAGTTCGGCAGAGCCAATGGCGAAATTCTTCTGGGTGATGAAATCACGCCTGATGGCTGCCGTTTGTGGGATGCCGAAACGGGCCGGAAACTGGACAAGGATGTGTTTCGCCGCGATCTTGGCGGGCTTTCCGAAGCTTATCACGAAGTGGCGAACCGCCTGGGCATACCAATATAAATCCATTGTTGGACGAAGCCGCTATCGCGGGGAAATGGCAAATAGCCCATTGAGGTGGCTCTTGTAGAATCTGAACCCATTTGCGCAAAAGCTGATGCTTGGCAATCAATCATAAAGCATCCTATAATGAGCGCAATCATTTGAATTAGAGTAATCCATAACGCCTCTCTATTTCCAAAGTAACTCCCTCAAAAAAGATATTTTCATAGAGCATGCACCGTGCCATTGTCGGGCTTGTCCAACAAACGGTTCAGATCGTGGCTCGCTTCGCTCTCACGATCTAACCTTGTATGTTTCGATTTATCAGTTTAACCGCAAAGCGAAAATCTCGGGGGCTTGCCCCCGAGCTGGATAGTGTGACTTGGGCTTGTCCCAAGTTAAGCTATCCAGCTCATGGAATTTCAGAGGAAT
>CAZQVV010000105.1:0-9730 GCA_964596835.1 uncultured Thiohalophilus sp.
AAAGATGGGTTTCTGATCTTTACTGAACTTGACAGTCACTTTCCGAAAAAATTGCGGAAAGTGAGTCGTACCAGAAAATAGTATAATTGTTCCTGCAAGTGATATGGCCAACGGTGAATTTACACTGGCTGATATTTACTTTTATCATTTAATTACATGGGCAAGGCAGCATAAAATAGAATATTCTTCTGGCGTGGGTGAGTATTTGAAGTTACTACAGGGTCGGCCGGCTTTTCCAGTGGAAATGTCGCCAGGTTGAAATAAAAATTCATCCGGTGGAGAGAGGCAAAACCAAACTCACGTTAGTATTATTGAGGCTCCGGCAGGATGGGTATAGGGACGGCTGATCTGATGCGCAATCCCGGTGTTTTCGCCTGTTTACAGTCAGGCTCGTTTAATCTGGTCATCCATGTTTTCGTCATGAGTATCCGGGCCGCTACGCCGATCCAGAAACAGGCTATTGCCATTTTGTTGTTTCGCCTGCCGCCTGGCTTCCGATGCCAGCGAGGCGACATCATGATGTGACTGGCAACGTTTCAGATCCGGCCGTGCGGCTCCGATCGACAGGTTGTTTGTCGCAGGGGGTTATGTACTGAGTGACGCCCGTGTTGATAGGGGAATTTCAAAACTGACCTGCATCCCTCCTGTGGTACCGGACTTTCTGAAATGAATCTCGCCTGAATACTGGCGAATGATGTCTTTGACTATGGCCAGTCCCAGTCCATGACCGTCCGCACTTTCATCCAGTCGCAGGCCGCGCTGGGTGAGTAGGTTGAGATGGGATTGATCGACGCCGGGGCCATCATCCTCGATGGTGCATCTGAGGATGCCCTCGTTCACGCAGAGTGTGAAGCGGATGTGTTGCTGAGCCCATTTTCCGGCATTGTCCAGCAGGTTGCCGAGTAGTTCCAGCATATCTTCGCGATCCAGCGCCAGCCTCTCAGGCAGAGACTCGGTGGGAATAAATTCGAATTCCTTTTCCTTGTGCATGTGTTGCAGGGTGTTGAGCAGGGCAGGGATGTCATCGCGGAGGGAAAAAGTACTGCCGGCTGGCCCTTCTCCTGCGAGACGGGCGCGTTTGAGAGAGTGCCCGATTAAGCCCAACATTTTGTCGGTTTGCCGGGACAGCGTTTCTTTTATCTGGTTATTGCCTGAGAGGGCTTCGTCATCGGCCAGTTGCCGCAGCAGGGTCAACGGTGTTTTCAGCGCATGCGCAAGATCGCCCAGCGTGTTGCGTGAACGTTGCAGACGTTCGGCCATCAGTGAAAGCAGCAGATTAACCTCCGCTACCAGCGGTTTTATTTCGGCCGGGACGTTTTGACTGAGTTTGTCAATGCCTCCCCGTTCGAGTTCCTGCACTTCGGTTTGCAGTTTTTCGAGCGGTCGAAAGCCGCGTTTCAATAACCAGTGCTGTAGTGTGAGCAATACCAAAAAAGCCAGTAGTGCGGTAAGTGCAAAATAATGCTGAAAACGTTCCACATCATGTTCAATAGGCGATAGATCTTCGGCAACGGCAATCGTTAATCTGACACCGGATTTGACATAACTGGCGACATAAAGAAGCAGGGGTTGTTGTTCAGGGCCGGTAGCATGCAGGTTAATCGCCTGCCCGGTTATGGGGGTGTCAAATTTAAGATTCTGATCCCAGAGTGAACGGGAACGCAGCCGGGTGATTCCGGCCTGATCGATCTGATAATAGTGCCCGGAAAACGGACGCTGGTAAACAACGTTTAGCTTGCTGACATCCAGAAGGGGCTTATTTTTAGCGTCAAAGTGGACGGTAGCGAGAAGGCTTTCCACATCGTGCTGTAGATGTGAGAGTACATAGCCTTCCGTCAGGGTGCGAATGGAATGGCTGATTAGAAACCAGAGTACGATAAACACCATCATCAGGCTCAGCAGCAACCCCAGGCCAAGCTGTAGTTGCAGTGAGTCTGTTTTCATCATATTACATTCCTGAATATATATCCCTGGCCCCAACGGGTTTCAATTCGTCGTTTGCCGAGCTTTCGTCGCAGTTTGTTAATGTATACTTCAATCACGTTACTGTATTTCTCCGAATCATAATCATAGACATGTTCGGTGAGGGTTGCTTTGGAAATAATTCTCCCCGGGTTGAGCATGAAATATCTCAGTAGTCTGAACTCGGTGCCGGTAAGCTCCAGTTTTATTTCCTGCTCATTATTCACAGTCTGATATTCCTCATCCAGGATCAGCCCCCCGACCTTAATGATAGAACCGGAGTGCTGCTGTTTCAACCGATGGATCAGGGCATTGATGCGCGCCACCAGTTCTTCCACATGGAAAGGTTTGCCAAGGTAATCATCGGCGCCGGTCTTGAAACCTTCGACACGTTCATGCCATTCATCACGTGCAGTGAGAATCAGTACCAGCATACCCAGCCCGGCACGGCGCCAGTTTTTCAATACCTCAAGACCGCTACGCTGTGGTAGCCCCAGATCCAGAATGATTAAATCATAGGGTTCGGTTTTTCCAAGGAACTCACCCTCGATACCGTTATCCGCTAGATCAACAGCGAAGCCAGCCTGGTCAAGATTTCTTTTCAGGTTGCAGGCCAGTTCTGCATCGTCTTCGATCAATAACAGTCGCATAAAACAATTTCACTTTTTGTTGTTGGCAGTCAATAGCTCAGCAGTTTTTGCATCAAACCGCATTTCCCAGACGTTGCCCTCGGTGTCCACGGTCTCAATTTCGTAAATATAGCGTAGTGTCTTCCTCTCCAGTTCCACTTCCAGTACATGCCCCGCATGCAATTGTTGTGCTTTTTCAAGAATTTTTTCAAGTGGCAGAATTTCGCCCGCCTGCTTCAATTCCCGGGCAAGATCATGATCGTTGTCGTGATCGTTCTCGGCCAGTGCCAGTGTGGGTGTAAGTACCCCTGCCGGGTAAAGGATACAAAAAAGCCAGAGCCATCCGGTTTTCATACTAGTGCTCTTTGCTATTATCCGCCTGGGCGCGCTTGTATCCGCTAAACATGGCTTTCACCAGGTTTTCATGGTGCAGCCGACTTTCGAATATGACTCCGCCAACGTGGGCAACTACCAGGAGCAGGGTGAAGTTAGCTAGAAATTCGTGGATTTCCTCGGCAGCATCTTTCCAGAACTCACCCGGGTGCCCGACCAGAGACGCCAGGGGGCCTGCATGTTTTTCAATCCCGTAGATAGTCAGCCCGCTAAAGGTGGTGAGTAGCAGGCAGATAATCAGCAGAACGATCATCGCGCCGCCGGCCGGATTGTGTCCCAGATAACGTTTGCCCCGGTATGCGAGAAGATCCTTGATGTGGGTCACGATAATGTCGCGGGAATAGACAAAATTGCTGAATCGTGCATAGCACGGCCCGACAAAGCCCCAGAAAATACGAAACAGAATCAGTCCCAGGACGAAATAACCGGCCCAGACATGCAGGTCGAGTAGATCCTCCTCGGTGAAATAGGCAATGGTAAAGGCCAGCACCAGTGACCAGTGAAACAGGCGTACCAGAGGATCCCAGATTTTGATCATTTCGGATGGCGGCATGGCGATGTACTCCTTCAAAAAGATTTTGATTTTCTACACCTGACAGTCTAGAACATAAATCTTAAATCAAACTTAAAGGCGCTTGAAATTTACTGAAGCCTGGCGAAGTAGACAAGTGAAGGACGTGCCCGTGATTCACGATTTTTGTGGTTGCAGGGAATACCTTGTAGAGAACACTCGGAGAGTAAGCCCCGGAGATTTTTGGGGAGGGGAGGGGTGGTTTATTGGGGCGTCATTCCCCGCAGCGTGAGCGTGCTGCGGGGAGATTTATCCGGATTTTTCCTGTTATTTAATGTCAATCTTTGCCTTTTTACGTAAGTTGACGATGTACTTCTGAACCCGCCGGTTTTGAAGCACCATGCGTAACTGAGCTTTGATGTCTTTGAATTTGGGGGGGGTGCGCTTGCGTGTATTCTCCAGCTTGATCACATGCCAGCCGAACCGGGTCTTGACCGGTTTTTCGGTATAATGACCTTTTTTCAGTTGAGCGACCGCCTGGGAAAAAGGAGGTACCATTTGTGCCGGATTGAACCAGCCCAGCTCACCACCATCTTTTGCGGAAGGACCGGTGGATTTTTTCTTCGCCAGATCTGCAAATTTTGCCCCGCTGTCGAGTTCGGCAATGACGGTTTTGGCTTCTTCTTCGGTTTTCAGCAAAATGTGGCGGGCCTTGTATTCAGTCAATTTGGCGCCCGCGATACGTTTGTCATATTCCTTTTTAAGTTCTTTATCCGTGATGGGATGATCTTTTGATATTTTGTTGATCAGTCCCTGGATCAGGGCGTCGGCCTTGAGCTGCTTAAGCTGAAAGGCCACGGTATCGTCATTTTCAACTTTTTCCTTGATCGCCGCCTGGTGCAGCAGTTCGCGGTTGACCAGTTCATTGATGACGGCCTGACGATTAACGCCGCCCCGGTTCTGGCTCTGACCACGGCGATGCATCGCCTGCTCCAGATAGAAATCATAGTCTTTCTGGCTGATGGGCGTGCCGTTTACCGTGGCGACCGCCTTTTCCGCAAAGGCCCATGGGGTGGCAGTCAGCATCAGTCCGGCAACGAGGAGACCTGAGAGTATTTTATTCATGATGAAGAATATCCTTAAGTAGTAGTTTTAAATAGATTGAAGGTTAAAGGCGTTCAGGGTAATACGTTGTTAAAGGGTTTGATGGTAATGTGGGCATAGACGCCGGCTTCAAAATAAGGATCGGCATTTGCCCAGTGTTGCGCTTCTTTCTGTGAGTTAAACTCTGCGACGACCAGTGATCCGGTAAACCCGGCCGGACCAGGATTCGGGTTGTCAATGGCCGGGTGCGGTCCGGCTATCAGCAGGCGACCTTCGTCTTGCAAGGTTTGCAGACGTCGCACATGCGCCGGACGGGCGGCTTTGCGCTTTTCCAGCGAGTTTTTCGTATCCTCTGACATAATAGCGTACCACATATCAGCTTCCCTGTTCCTGTTCGGCCTCTTTCAGACTGGTTGATTCCTCATCCTCACCCTTGACATGACGGGCCAGGTAAAAGGCCTGACCAACCATAAACAGGATAGTCAGGCCCAGCATACCAAAGAGTTTAAAGTTAACCCACTGTTCTTCGGCATCTTTGGTGGTCTGGCATAGGCCTAGCAGCCGGCCACTGAATTGTGTCGCGCAGTTATCGGCCGCCACCGGCGCATGCGCGGCGGCAGTCAGCGCAGCATGTGCCACAAAATAAAAATCAGCAACATAAAGGTTAGCGAAGCCCATAGCGATAAAGAAAACCACCCAGCTCAGATTCAAGCGCCGCCAGGCTAGCTGCGGGATCTCGATAGCGTGGCTCATCATACGTTCGACCAGGGTTTTTTTTCCAACGAACTGGCTGCCGATAAAGGCCAGAGCGAACATCCAGTTCACCGCCGTAGGCTTCCACATGATGAAAGTTTTGTCCTTCAATATCAAGGTGGCGCCACCGAGCACGGTGATCAGGGCCAGGGTGATGAGGTGCATATTTTCAAAACGCCGATGCTGGAACCAGAATACGGCATTTTGGATCACGGCTGCCGCAATGGCGACTGCTGTGGCGGCATAAATGCCGAATATTTTGTAGGCGATAAAAAATAGCAGAATAGGAAAAAAATCGAACAATAACTTCATGGCAGGGTACGTTTATTTAGTGTTGTGTTGGTTCAGCTTTCTTAATGTAAGGTCGGGTTATTGGTGGCATGATAATATTTTTCCATGACAGTACGCGCATAATCCGGATAATCGACAATCTGCATTTGTTCCATGCCTTCACGGAAGAATTCGGCCGCATCCTCGGGGAAGCGCTGAATGATATTTTCATAGGCCTGTTCCATTATGGCAGGCTCCAGACTGCGGGTGGCGATAATGCCGTAATTGACATTCAGTAGCCGCCAGGGGCGGTGAGGATCGCTTTTGTCTCGATCCGCCTTTATGTCTGGCCCGATGGCATCGATGATTTCACCCACGACCGAAGTCAGCTCGCTCATCGTTTCTGATTCAGACTGGCGGTTGGCATAGTCCGAAACGGCATCCACCAGCGGCGTCAGTGTGCTTAGCTGGCATTGCTGACGTGCGCACCAGAGCGCTACGCACAGCGTGAGTTCTTCCAGTTCGCCCACCGTCCTTTCCAGTTGCAGGTGGATGGCCCAGCGACTGAGTGTGTGAATAAGTTGCAAGCCCATATTGGCCATCAGATCCCGATCAGTTTGTGGGGCCGAATCTGTAGTTTGAACCGGATATTTCCCCCCTTGGTGAACAAAATCGATGAATTTTAGAAAACGGTCGATATCGGCATCCAACTGATCCGGCTCGTGGCTCTGGCTTTCGGTAAAGGCATGGGTACGCGCCTCAATCACATAGTCGGCGACCCGGCTGAGTGCTTCCGAGAGTGTTTGTGCATCCATTTCCAAATCTGACATGGGATTCCTTCATGGTATCCATTTTTATAAATCAGGCACTCTAGCATAGCTGCAGCATGACGGGCACGGTTTTTCCAGTAAGATCCTTATGAATAAATCAGGCCGGATCGGTCATCAAACTGGAGACCCTGTTTTTTGGAAGAAGTTCCGAAATTCGATGTTCTTGTGCGGCTGATCGGCTAGACTACGCAACCGATGTCTGTTCAGTATGATTTACATTCCCATTCGACCGCTTCCGACGGCAGTTTGCGCCCGTCGGAACTCGTGCGGTTGGCAAAATTGCGTCGCATTGATGTGCTGGCGCTGACGGATCACGACAATATCGACGGCATTAGAGAGGCGCGGTTTGAAGCCAGCAAAGTGGGCTTGCAGCTGGTGGCCGGGGCCGAAATCTCCGTGAGTTGGGGCCGCAGCGAGACCATTCATATCGTCGGACTCCATCTTGATATCGATAATCCTGTATTACTCAAGGGCTTGCAACGACTTTGTGAATTTCGCCAGTGGCGCTCGGAAGAAATCGGGCGCCGTCTGGCGAAAAAACACATTGAGGGCGCCTGGGAGGGCGCACGCGCCTTTGCCAAAGGCAATATCATTGGTCGAGTGCATTTCGCCCGTTTTTTGATCAAACAGGGCTATGCCAAAGATATGAAGCAGGTTTTCAAACGCTATCTGGTGCAGGGCAAACCCGGCTATGTGCCCGGCGACTGGGCGACGCTGGAAGACGCGCTGGACTGGGTTCACAGCGCCGGGGGACAGGCGGTGATTGCCCACCCGGCTCGTTACCGCCTGAGCGCGACGCGCGTGCGCCAGTTGCTGGGGGAATTCCAGGATCTGGGCGGCGCTGCACTGGAAGTCGTCTCCGGCAGTCACAGCCGGGATGAAATTCAGCGTATGGCGCAGTGGTGCTGCGGTTGTGGGCTGCTGGCATCGGTCGGCTCGGATTATCATGGCCCGGAAAACCCTTATATGGATATGGGCAAACTGTCCGCGATGCCCGCCAACTGCGTTCCTGTCTGGGAAAGTTCCGCCTGGATTTCTTCCCAGGAGGTGCAGGCTGCGACTGCGCCAGATACGTTGCCCCTCGCGCTATGAGTCAGTATTTCCAGATCCATCCGGACAACCCCCAGCCGCGTCTGGTCTATCAGGCGGTGGACATGATCAGAAATGGCGCGGTGATCGTTTATCCCACCGATTCGGCGTATGCGCTGGGCTGCCATATTGGCGATAAAAAGGCGCTGGATCGTCTTCGTCATATCCGCCAGGTGGATGACAGGCACAATTTCACCCTGGTTTGCCGTGATTTATCTGAAATCGCCAGTTATGCCAAAGTGGATAATAGCGCCTACCGGTTGCTCAATGCCCATACCCCCGGTCCTTATACCTTTATATTAAAAGGCACACGCGAAGTCCCGCGGCGTCTAATGCACCCCAAACGCCGCACCATCGGCCTGCGCGTGCCGGATAATCATATTGTTCGCATGCTGCTGGCCGAACTTAACGAACCGTTGATGAGCAGTACCTTGATCCTGCCTGGCGAGGACATGCCCATGACCGATGCCTATGAAATTCGTGAGTCGCTGGAACATCAGGTGGATTTGGTGATCGATGGCGGCCACTGCGGGATTGATCCCACCACCGTAGTGGACATGACCGGCGATGTGCCGGTTATCCTGCGACATGGCGTAGGTGCGCCGGATTTTATTGCCTGACGGGTACTTTGTAGTTAAAGCTCGATTCATTTGATGGGTTTCGCGTTGCTCTACCCATCCTACAGATGATTAAAAGCGGGTAGGATGGGTAGAGCAACGCGAAACCCATCAACAGCGGGTGGGTAAAACCGTGCCCTACCTGGCTTTTTATAAATGAAGACAACTACAGGGATGTGGCTAATTACAGTATAATTGCCGCAAAAAACAGATATAGATTTCCCACATAGATTTCATTAACAATCTCAGGAGAGAGGATTGAATACCCTGGCGAACACGCAGCATCGTGTGCTGTCCGGCATGCGGCCCACCGGGGCGCTGCATCTGGGTCATTATCATGGCGTTTTGAAAAACTGGCTGAAACTACAGCACGAATACGACTGTTTTTTCTTTGTTGCCGACTGGCACGCCTTGACTACCCACTATGAAGAGGTGGAGATTCTGGAACAAAGCGTCTGGGAGATGGTCATCGACTGGCTGGCCGTGGGCGTCGATCCCGGCTCCGCTTCACTATTTATCCAGTCCCGGGTGCCCGAACACGCTGAGCTACACCTGCTGCTATCCATGATTACCCCGCTGGGCTGGTTGGAACGGGTGCCAAGTTACAAGGATCAACAGGAAAAACTGAAAGAACGGGATTTAGCCACCTATGGATTTCTGGGCTATCCGCTGCTGCAAAGCGCCGATATTCTGATTTACAAGGCCGGGCAGGTACCCGTGGGCGAAGATCAGGTGGCGCATGTGGAAATGACCCGTGAAGTGGCGCGGCGATTCAATCACCTGTATGGCCGCGAACCTGGTTTTGAGGAAAAGGTGGACGCGGCAATCAAGAAAATGGGCAAAAAAAATGCCCGGCTTTACAATGGCTTGCGCAAAAAATATACCGAACAGGGGGATACGGAAGCGCTGGCAACCGCACAGGCGCTGATCAATGCGCAGCAGAATATCACGCTGGGCGACAAGGAACGTCTATTAGGTTATTTGGAGGGCGGGGGTCGTATCATTCTGCCCGAGCCGGAAGCACGGCTGACGCCGGCCTCGAAAATGCCAGGACTGGATGGTCAAAAAATGTCCAAATCCTACAAAAATACGCTATCTTTACGGGAAGAACCTGGAGCTATTGAGCAGAAAATTCGTACCATGCCCACCGATCCGGCGCGGGTTCGCAGAACCGATCCGGGCGACCCTGAAAAATGCCCGGTCTGGAAACTGCATCAGGTATACTCGGCAAAAGACACGCTGGAATGGGTGAAAACAGGTTGTACCAGCGCCGGGATCGGCTGTATCGATTGCAAGGGGCCGGTGATTGAGGCGGTGAAGGCGGAATTGGCTCCCATTCGTGAACGTGCGCGTGAGTACGAACAGGATCGGGGACTGGTGCGCAAGATCATCAATGAAGGCTGCGACCGCGCCCGTGACGTGGCTCGCCAGACGATGGTGGAAGTGCGTCAGGCAATGGGGCTGGAATACCGATAAAAAATTAAGGGCGTTCTATTCACGTTTTCCTTCGCGGTGACTCCCTTCGACAGGCTTCCTTCGACAGGCTTCCTTCGACAGGCTTCCTTCGACAGG
>CAZQVV010000106.1:0-9409 GCA_964596835.1 uncultured Thiohalophilus sp.
GCGACAGGGCTGCGCCACTGAAAGATAAAGTGATCGAGGCAAGCGATCAGCACCAGGCTATGCACTACCTGCTCGACTGGCTGAGACAGCACTCCAGCGAACTGCGCATCGTCGCCGCCGGACACCGGCTGGTGCATGGCGGCTCTCATTTTACGAAACCTGTACGCCTTGATCAGGCGCAGATCAAACGGCTGCGCGACTGTGTACCGCTGGCGCCACTGCACATGCCGCACAATCTCGCCGCCATTGAGGCACTCTGGCAGCAACGGCCAAACCTGCCGCAGGTGGCCTGTTTTGACACCGCCTTCCATCACAACATGCCGGAGCTGGAACAGATCTTCGCCCTGCCCCGGCAATACTATGAACAAGGCATCCGTCGTTACGGTTTTCACGGTCTGTCCTATGAATACATCGCCAGCGTGTTGCCGGAGTACCTTGGAAAACAGGCCGAGGGACGCGTTATCGTCGCCCACCTGGGCCACGGTGCCAGCCTCTGCGCCCTGCACCGGCGCAAAA
This sequence comes from uncultured Thiohalophilus sp., assembly GCA_964596835.1. Classification (GTDB taxonomy): domain Bacteria; phylum Pseudomonadota; class Gammaproteobacteria; order UBA6429; family Thiohalophilaceae; genus JAADGZ01. Next base: position 517 of record CAZQVV010000106.1, read on the forward strand.
GCATGGCCACCAGCATGAGCTTTACGCCTCTGGACGGCATTCCCATGGCCACCCGACCCGGTGCCCTCGACCCCGGCGTGTTGCTCTATTTGCTGCGGGAGAAAGGCCTCTCACTGAGCGCGCTGGAAACGCTTCTGAATTATCAGTCGGGGCTGCTGGGATTGTCGGGCTTCAGCGGCGATATGCGCCAGCTACTGGCCGACCCGCGACCTGCCGCTGCGCAGGCCGTCGACTATTTTGTACACCATACCCAGCGCGCCATCGCCTCCCTGGCGGGCGCTCTGGGCGGGCTGGACGCACTGGTCTTTACCGCGGGCATCGGCGAGAACGCGCCGCGCATTCGTGCCCGCATTTGTCAACAGGCCGCCTGGCTGGGCATTGCTATCGATGCCGAAGCCAATGCGCAAAACCGGATCCGCATCAGTTCGCCCGACAGCCACATATCAGTATGGCGTATCGCCACCAATGAAGAGTTAGTTATCGCCCGACATACCCAGGGATTCATCACCGGGGAAATTGATTTCCCGGAAAAGGAGAAAAGAGCATGAACGAGATCACCACCCACCCCCTTTCCAGCGAGGAACTGGAGCTTATCCATGCCTGGTGGCGCGCCGCCAATTATCTGTCTGCCGGGCAGATTTTTCTCATGGACAACCCCCTGCTCGAAGAGCCGCTGGCGAGCGAGCATATCAAGCCCCGCCGTCTCGGCCACTGGGGTACCACGCCGGGACTCAACCTGCTTTATGCGCACATGAACCGTCTCATCAAGCGCGAGGATCTCAACGTTGTTTTTATCACCGGCCCTGGTCACGGTGGCCCGGCGCTGGTGGCCAGCACCTGGATGGAAGGCAGCTACAGCGAGCGCTACCCGAACGTCTCACAGGACCGCGCGGGCATGTGCCGCCTGTTCCGGCAATTCTCTTTTCCCGGCGGCATTCCCAGCCATTGCGCACCGGAAACCCCCGGCTCTATCCATGAGGGCGGCGAACTGGGTTACTCCCTGTCGCATGCCTTTGGTGCGGTATTCGACAATCCGGACCTCATCGCCCTGTGCGTAGTCGGCGATGGTGAGGCCGAGACCGGCCCGCTGGCCACCGCCTGGCAAAGCAACAAATTCCTCAACCCGGCCCGCGATGGTGCGGTGCTGCCGGTGTTGCACCTAAACGGTTACAAAATTGCCAACCCCACCGTGCTGGCGCGCATCCATGAAGAAGATCTGCGCGAGTATTTCAGCGGCCTGGGCTACCTGCCCTTTGTGGTTGAAGGCTCGGAGCCGGAATACGTGCATCAGCGTCTGGCCCAGGTCATGGATGACTGTCTGCGGGAGATCCGCCTGATCCAGCAACAGGCGCGAGAACAAAACGACCTTCGCCTGCCGCGCTGGCCCATGATCATCCTGCGCACCCCCAAGGGCTGGACCGGACCAAAAGAAGTCGATGGTCTGCGGGTGGAAGGCTACTGGCGCGCACATCAGGTTCCCATTGTCGATGTCAGCAGCCCGGCGCATATGAAAATCCTCGAAAACTGGATGAAGAGCTATAAACCCGAAGAACTGTTCGATGAAAAAGGCTGGCTGCGCCCGGAAATCGCCGCACTGGCGCCGCGGGGTGAACGACGCATGGGCGCCAATCCCCACGCCAACGGCGGCCAGTTGCTCAAACCTCTGCATCTGCCTGACTATCGCGACTATGCCCTGACAGTCAAACATCCCGGCGCGGAGCTGGGCGAAGCCACGCGGCGCATGGGCGAATACCTGCGCGACGTGATGAAACTCAACCTGGAGGCGGCCAACTTTCGCGTCATGGGGCCGGACGAAACTGCTTCAAACCGCCTCGCCGCCCTGTTTGAAGTCACCAGCCGGGCATGGATGGCCGAAACCTTTGACTATGACGATCACCTCAGTCCGGACGGGCGGGTCATGGAGATCCTTTCCGAACACACCTGCCAGGGGTGGCTGGAAGGCTATTTGCTCAGCGGTCGCCACGGCTTTTTCTCCTGCTACGAAGCTTTCATCCATATTGTCGATTCCATGTTCAACCAGCATGCCAAGTGGCTCAAGGTCTGCAATGACATTGCCTGGCGTCAGCCCATCGCCTCGCTCAATATTCTGCTCACCTCGCATGTCTGGCGTCAGGATCACAACGGCTTCTCGCATCAGGATCCGGGCTTTATTGACCATGTGGTAAACAAAAAAGCGGACGTGGTGCGCATCTATCTGCCGCCCGATGGCAACAGCCTGCTCTACGTCACCCACGAATGTCTCAACTCGCGCAACCTGATCAACGTCATCGTCGCCGGTAAGCAGCCCGAACCCCAGTGGCTGGACATGGATGCCGCCATCAAGCACTGCAGCGCCGGGATCGGCATCTGGGAGTGGGCCAGCAACGATCAGGACGGCAAGGCGGACGTAATCATGGCCTGCTGTGGCGACGTGCCCACTATCGAAACTCTGGCCACCGTGGATCTGCTACGCCAGCACGCGCCACAACTGCGCATACGCGTTATCAATGTCGTGGATCTGATGACCCTGCAACCCCATGAGGAACACCCTCACGGTCTTTCCGATACCAACTTCGACGCCCTGTTCGGCACCGACATCCCGGTCATTTTCGCCTTCCACGGTTATCCCTGGCTGATTCATCGCCTGACCTACCGGCGGGCTTTCCACGACCACCTGCATGTGCGCGGTTACAAGGAAGAAGGCACCACGACCACCGCCTTCGACATGGTGGTGCGTAACGATCTGGATCGTTTCCACCTGTTTATGGATGTGGTGGATCGGGTTGATGCCCTCGACGACCAGGCCGGCCATCTGCATCAGTTGATGCGCGACAAGCTGGTCGAACATCACGAATACATTATTAAACACGGTCAGGACATGCCCGAAATCAGCCAGTGGCAGTGGCCGCTAGCAACGGAAGAATAACGTCATGAAATCTTTATACGATATGCTCCGGCCCGACCTGCCTGATGAACTGAACAATCTCTACACCCTGGCGCTGGATCTGCGCTGGTCCTGGAGTCATGTGGCCGATGCACTGTGGCGTCGCATTGACGAGCCACTCTGGCGTCGAACCCACAATCCCTGGCTGATTTTGCAAACCGTCAGCGGTCAACATCTCAAGCAACTGGCCGACGATCCGGACTTTATCGCCCTGCTCCAGGATCTGCGTAACGAGCAAGCCACAGCACAGTCTGCGCCCGGCTGGTTCCAGCAAAATGAAACCGAAGCGCCGCTCACCCAGGTCGCCTATTTCAGTATGGAATTCGGCCTCAGTGAGGCTCTGCCGATTTATTCAGGCGGGCTGGGCGTACTCGCGGGCGACCACCTGAAAACCGCCGGTGAGCTGGGCGTGCCACTGGTGGGCATTGGCCTGCTCTACCAGCAGGGTTACTTCCGTCAGGGACTGGATGCCGACGGCAACCAGCTGGCCTTTTTTCCGTATAACGATCCCAGTCAGTTACCTCTGCGACCGGTACGCGATACCGGCGGCGAATGGCTGCATGTGCAGGTAACACTGCCGGGGCGTGAGTTGTCCCTGCGTCTCTGGCAGGTGCAGGTAGGCCGCGTGGTGCTCTATTTGCTGGACAGCAATGCCCTTTTCAATACCCCGGCCGATCGGGGTATTACCAGTGAACTGTATGGCGGCGGCCCGGAAATGCGCCTGCAACAGGAAATCATCCTCGGCATCGGCGGCTACCGCGCCCTGCAGGCGCTGGATATCAAACCCGAAGTCTGTCATCTCAACGAAGGCCATGCGGCTTTTGTGGTGCTGGAACGCGCCCGCCAATTCATGACGGATCAGCAGGTCAGTTTTGAAGTCGCGCTCACCGCCACCCGCGCTGGCAACCTGTTTACCACCCATACCCCAGTAGAAGCCGGTTTTGATCGCTTCGCCCCGGCGTTGATGAAACAATACCTGACTGATTATGCCCACACTCTCGGTATACCACTCGAGCAATTACTGGCTCTAGGCCAAAGCCCGGCGGATGGTAAACAGACCCCCTTTAGCATGGCCCTGCTGGCGATGCACGGCAGTGGCGCCATCAACGGTGTCAGCCGCCTGCATGGCGAAGTCAGCCGGGCGATCTTCCAGCCCCATTTTCCACACTGGCCCCGGATAGAAGTTCCCGTCGCCCATGTCACCAACGGTGTGCACGTACCCAGTTGGGATTCCCTTGGCGCCGACTCGCTGTGGACCTCAAGCTGCGGCAAGGAACGCTGGCGCGAAGATCTGCAGGACATCGAAGCGCATATTAAAAGCATTTCCGACGATGAACTATGGGCTATGCGCACCCAGAATCGCCTGCATCTTATCGAATGGCTGCGTCAACACCACGGTTATCAACAATCGTTGCGTGGCCAGCGAATTTCGGCAACCCGCACCGAAGCCCTGCTCGATCCCAATACCCTGACCCTGGGATTTGCGCGCCGCTTCGCCACCTACAAACGTCCTAATCTGCTGCTACACGATCCGGATCGCCTGGCCCGTCTGCTGAACCGCAGCGACCAGCCGGTGCAAATGGTGCTTGCCGGCAAAGCCCACCCACAGGATCACGCTGGCCAGGCCATGATCCGCGCCTGGATCGAATTTATTGATCGCTACCGCCTGCAGGAGCGCGTCATTTTCATTATTGATTACGATCTTCTCACCGCCGAGCATCTGGTACAGGGAGTCGATCTGTGGATCAACACCCCGCGCCGGCCCTGGGAAGCCTGCGGCACCAGCGGCATGAAAGTGCTGGTTAACGGCGGGCTGAACCTGTCCGAACTGGATGGTTGGTGGGCCGAAGCCTGGCAACCCGAAGTAGGCTGGGCGCTAGGGGATGGCCAAGAACACGATAGCGATCCCGCCTGGGATCGCAAGGAAGCCAATGATCTTTACCGGCTGCTGGAAGAAGATATTATCCCCGCCTTTTACCGACGCGATCATCAGGGCATACCGACGCACTGGGTAAAACGCATGCGTAGCAGTATGGCCATGCTGACGCCTTTTTTTTCCACCAACCGCATGGTGAGGGAATACACCGAAGGTTATTACCTGGAGATGGCCAAAGCGTATCGGCAGCGCAGCACTGACAAGGCAACTCTCGCCCGCCAGATTGAACGCTGGGATCAACAAATCAGACAACACTGGAGCAGTATTCGGCTTGGCAACCTGGAAACCGAGTCGGCCGACAACCGCCATGCGTTTACGATCCAGATCTATCTGGATGATCTGGACGCCAACATGGTACAGGTGGAGCTCTATGCCGATCCTCCTGCTCTATCCAATGATCTATCGGTGAATCCGATCGGACCGGAACGTCATACCATGAAACAAATGGATCGCCTGAGTGGCGCCGTGCATGGATACCGTTATACGGTTGTCATCCCAGACCAGCGCCCCATCAGTGATTACACGATACGCATTATCCCCTGTCATCCGGGAGTACAGGTACCGCTGGAAAATCAGTGCATTCTCTGGCAACGCTGACTGAACAAAACAACATAGAATAACTAGCAACGAGCTTAAAAACACAAGCCGGGCAGACCAAGATCAGGAACCGTTGTTTTACACACTAATTTCTATATTTATGGGGAGAAAGGAATAATGATTCAATCGACCGAAAATACAGACACCACCAACCTGGGACTCCGTTCTGAGGAAGCGCAACAACGCCTGCAAAAATATGGCCTCAACGCGCTGCAGGAAACGAAGGTCTCACCGCTGCTGAAACTGTTAGGTTATTTCTGGGGACCGATCCCCTGGATGATTGAAGTGGCGGCTATCCTTTCGGCGCTGGTACAACACTGGGCTGACTTCTGGATCATTATTGCCCTGCTGCTGTTCAATGCGGGTATCGGTTTCTGGCAGGAATTTACCGCTGGCAACGCGGTGGAGGCACTAAAGAAACAACTGGCCATGAAGGCCCGGGTTCTGCGTGACGGGCAGTGGCAGGAAATCAACGCCCAACAACTGGTACCCGATGATGTGATCCGCATTCGCCTGGGTGATGTCGTGCCCGCCGACGTCAGACTGATCGACGGCGATTACCTGAGTGTCGATCAGTCGGCTCTCACGGGTGAGTCCCTGCCAGTTACCAAGCAACAGAACGATGAAGCCTTCTCCGGCACCATTGTCAAACAGGGTGAAATGGTGGCTATCGTCACGGCCACCGGCCAGCACACCCAATTCGGTAAAACCGCCAGCCTGGTAGAACAGGCCTCGACCGTATCCCACTTTCAAAAAGCCGTCCTCACCATTGGTGATTATCTGATTTATGTCAGTCTGGCCCTGGTGATCATGCTGATCCTGGTGCAACTGCACCGCCACGTCCCCTGGCTTGAACTGGTGCAGTTTGCCCTGATTCTGACGGTAGCATCGATCCCGGTTGCCATGCCCGCCGTGCTCTCCATGACTATGGCGGTGGGCGCCGTGGCGCTGTCAAAACGCAAGGCTATCGTCACCCGGCTGGAGTCCATCGAAGAAATGGCCAGCATGGATATACTCTGCTCAGATAAAACCGGCACCCTGACCCAGAACCGCCTGAGCTTGGGCAAAATCGAAGTTTTCCATGCCGATGATGAGCAGGCGGTATTGCTGATTGCGGCATTGGCTTCGCGCGCAGAAGATCAGGATGCTATCGACGAAGCCGTGCTCCAGGGGTTGAAAGACCGAACCCGGCTGGATGACTTTCAGCAAACAGTCTTCGTTCCTTTCGATCCGGTACACAAGCGTACCGAAGCCACCATACAGGCCCCCGACGGTCATTCCTTCCAGGTCAGCAAGGGCGCACCTCAGGTGATTATGGAACTGGCAAGATTGTCCGAACAGGAACAGCAACGGGCGCAACAGGTCATCGACCATTTTGCCAGTCAGGGCTATCGGGCACTGGGGGTAGCACGACGCAACGACGGTAATTCGAGCTGGACGTTCCTCGGTATTCTGTCCCTGTTCGACCCGCCACGCGAAGATTCGGCAAGCACTATCGCCAGCGCCCGCCGTTACGGCGTCGGCGTTAAAATGGTGACTGGCGACAATCTGTCCATTGCCAAACAGATCGCCGGTAAACTGGGGCTGGGCAGCAACATCCTCAGAGCCGATGCACTACCGGTGGACGGTGACGGCAAGGACAGAAAAACCAGCATCGAAGCCGTGGAAAAAGCCGACGGCTTTGCCGAAGTCTTTCCCGAGCACAAATTCGATATCGTCAAGATCCTGCAAAAACGTGATCACATCACCGGCATGACCGGCGACGGTGTCAACGACGCCCCTGCCCTGAAACAGGCCGACGTCGGCATTGCCGTCAGTGGTGCCACCGATGCCGCACGGGCCGCCGCCGATCTGGTGCTCACCGCGCCGGGTTTGTCGGTCATCATCAACGCTATCGAAGAAGCCCGGCGCATTTTCGAACGCATGAACGCCTACGCCATCTATCGTATTAGTGAAACGATCCGCATCATGTTCTTCGTCGTCCTGGCCATGATTTTCTTCAACTTTTACCCTATCACCGCAGTAATGATCATTCTGCTTGCCTTCTTCAATGATATTCCCATCATGACTATCGCATACGATCACACCAACCTGGAGCAGAAGCCGGTACGCTGGAACATGCGCCAGGTGATCACCGTTGCCACCGCTATGGGTATCGTCGGTGTGGTCGGCAGTTTCGGCATGCTGCTACTGGCTATGGACTGGCTGCATCTCGATATACCCCAGATCCAGACTTATGTATTTCTGAAAATGGCCGTAGCGGGTCATCTAGTGCTGTTCGTCGCTCGCAGCAAGGAACATTTCTGGAAACGGCCCTGGCCGGCGCCGATCATGCTCTGGTCAGCCGCGATCACCAAGCTGGCGGCGACCATCCTGGCAGCCTATGGCTTTGACCTCATCACCCCCATCACCTGGCCGGAAATCGCCCTGATATGGGGCTACTCGATTTTCTCCGCACTGGTTACCGATATAGTCAAAGTTCAGGTTTATCGCCATCTGTGTCACAGCAGCCGCCGGCACACCCACTTTATTTCCCGGGTGCAACATCCATTTCAGTCCTTTGGCAAACCAAAATAAGGCGTTCACAACATGAACACGTCCTGCCCGCTACTTCTTCCCTGGTCATGCTATTTGACGGTCAGTACACCGGCACCAGACTGTAGCCCTTCTGCTGGTAGGCGATTGCCGAGATAAACCCACTGCCGACTACATGCACCGAAGGAATCACGGCTGCCGGATCGATGTCGTGCATGTGTAAGGCCACGCCGCAGGCCTCGCTACGAATACCGGCCTTGCGCAAGCTACGCACCGCTTTCTGAACTTTCGCCACCGAGCGCTGGTCCTGGTAGGCGATCCCACGCCGGTCCTTGGTCAGAAAAGCAACCGTCGGGCCGATCATGACCACCACCACGCGGGTCTTGACACCCTGGTGATCCATGCTTGCCGCAGTCTTCCCAACCAGGCGCAGCACATGGGCGACCTTGCGTGGGTCAGCGGAGTTGATCAGGAACAGCGCCTTGGCCGACTTGAGACCAGAAAGCGCGGCAGCATCATTGACCGGCGCCGCACGGATCCCGGCCGCAGTGCTAAACAGTAAGGTAATAAACAGAATACGCGCGATGGCAGGAATCAGTGTCTTCATCGAATACCCCTCCGGCCAGTGACCACTCCGTGCCGGGATTCTTCCACCTTGACGAGTTCACTGTCTCCACTGCTTTCGCCGATGTGGGTATCCCGGATTTGTTTGCCGATGTACCCGGCTCCATCGCGCCTGTGAAGCCCGGATATTCTTTTACATCCCATATCAATTCTCCTCTGAGTTAACGCCCCTTGCGGGATTTATATTGATGCATCCCGGCATTCGGATCAAGCCGGTCGAGAGCCCCCCTCCCCCGACAAGCTTCCTTCGACAAGCT
>CAZQVV010000107.1:0-9147 GCA_964596835.1 uncultured Thiohalophilus sp.
TAAAGATCTTAGTATTCTCGTCCAGCAACAGGCTCAGGCAGTAATGAAGGCGAATCGTTGTCGACTTTTTCTTTCTGTATGAGTTGGTGGTAGAGTTTGTTGCTCTTACGCGCAAAAATAGGTGCGCTCCAGAGTTGTATGTAGCGGCTGGCCTGATGGCGAAGTACGTTTTGCAGGCGATGATCATATAACAGTTTAATCACTTTTCCACCGAAATCATCAACATCCTCGTTGGCTATGAGGCAGCCCCCTTCCTGATCATCCAGCACATCAATGGTTCCCATTACCGCTGTGGAGATCACAGGCAAGCCGCAGGCCAGGGCCTCAAGTAATACCAGCCCCTGGGTTTCGGTGCGCGACGAGAAGACAAAGGCCTGGCCCGCCTTGTAACAGTCCAGTAACTCCTGTTCGCGCGACATATAGCCGACAAACATCACATTGTCCGCCAGCTCTAATTTATGCATATATTTTTGCAGGGTTTTTCGCGCTGGACCTTCCCCGGCAATAATCAGCAGTACATCCGAAATCTGCTTTTTTACCACAATGAGCATATCAAGCAGGAAATGAATATTTTTTTCCAGGGCGACTCGACCTATAAAGACTAATAGAGGGCGATTTGCGGCAATCCCATGAGCTTTGCGAAAGCGTGAACCATTCCCCCCCTCAAATTCACTCATTCGCAGCCCGGTGGGTATAATATTGATCTCTGTGCGCACACCATAGTCGTTGAGCACGTCTTTCATGGCCGTTGACGGTACAATTACCGCATCAAGTTGGTTGCACTGACGAACGGAGAATCGTTGTGACAGGCTGCGAAGAATGCGTTTAGGCACAAGAGGAATATAGTGGTGAAAATATTCTTCAAAAAAAGTGTGATAAGTCTCAACGCAGGGTACGTTTAGTATGCCCGACAATTTTACGCCAAAACGGTGAGCCACGAATGGCGTTTGTATATGCATAATGTCAATCCCGCAGGGCTGCACTATGTCAAGCAGTCCCTGGAAACAGCTGGATTTTATCAGGCGGTCTTCCGGATCAAAGAGTACATGCCGGGCAGGAAGCCGAATGATGGAGCGTTCGGCATCATAGTCGATCTGCGTTTTATCGGTATAGTCGGGACAAACCAGCGTGACTTTGTTCCCCAGCTTCTGGTGTTCACTAATAAAGATTTTTATGGAAGTTGATACGCCATTTACTCTTGGAAAGTAAACATCGCTTATCATGAGAATGTGCAAAAAGAATACCTCATAAAATGATTATGGTCCCCATCAGAGAGAGTACGTAGCCAATGGCCGCACCCGCCAGGACATCGGTTGGGTAATGCAATCCCAGGGCTACGCGGGAGAGCGCGATGAGCAAACTGGCAGGTATCAGGAACCAGGCCAACTGGGGATAATACTGGATGCAGATCAGACTGAATGAAACTGCATGCAGCGTGTGGCCCGAGGGAAAACTGTATTTATCGAGCGGCGCCGTCCCGAGCTTGATGTCTTTTAATACGGAGTAGGGGCGCGGACGTTCCGTGTGCCTCTTTATGATTTTGTAAACGATAAGGCCCAGTATTCCGGTTATGGCCATGCGTAGTGACACTTCAACAGCATCATAGCCATAGACAAGAGGCAGCGCCAGGGTCAAGCTATACCACAAAATCCCATCCCCAAGGCGACTGATGGCGCTGAAAAATATTTTCAACCACTTTCTGCGGCAAACTCGGTTGACCCGTGTGCAGATGCTGGATTCAAATTCTATGGCTCGCCGCAATAACAGACTGTTACGGATACTATACATAAGCCACCTCCGATATATAAAGTATCGGCAGCCGGTGTGACAGTACTGTTTAAATTAAATGAAAAATTTGTGACACTCCAGGTGAAGGTTTGCGGGCAAAATCATCTGAGAATGTTTAAATAGCCGCCGTTAGAATATTTTCGAATAGGGTGACATGTTCCGGCCAGTCGATACTTTCAGCTCGTTGGCGTGCGCAGAGCCGAATATTTTCTCGTGCTGCTTGTGTCGTGAGGAGGTTGACGCCGGCCTCGATGTAGGCGCGGCTGTCGCCCATCGGCGTGGCATACCCATTGATGCCGTTGCTGATATGCATGTTGGCGGCTGCATAATCATAGGCCAGGACCACCAGGCCGCTGGCCATGGCCTCAAGAGTGACATTGCCAAAGGTTTCCGTTTCACTGGGGAACAGAAAAATATCTGCTGAGGCATAGTAACGGGCCAGTGTTTTACCTCGATGAATACCGCAGAAAATAATATCCGGGTTTTTCCGGCGCAGCTCGCTATACAGAGGGCCATCGCCAATGATGATGAATTTCAGGTGACTGTTCTGGTTGAGCATTTCCCGGTAAGTTTCGATCGCCAGGCTGATGTTCTTTTCATGCGCCAGGCGACCGACATAGAGCAGGGCAGTTCCGGTATCACCAACGCCCCAGTCATCTCTTATTCTGTTACAGCGTTTTTGCGGGCTGAAGAGGGTGCAGTCCACTCCACGGCTGAATATCCGTACGGCATGGATACCCATGGTCTGTAGTTCTTCTGCAAGATTCTGGTTCGGTACCAGCGTCAGCGCCGTGCGGTTGTGGAATTTTCTCAGATAATTGACGATGAGTGACTTGAACAGACCCAGGCGGTAATGTGCGGTATAGGTGTGAAAATTGGTATGAAAACCGCTAATAACCGGTATTTTCAGGGTTTCTGCCGCCGCGATGGCTCGGTGTCCCAGAGGACCTTCGGTCGCGACATAGATCACCTCGGGCCTGTCATCTTTCCAGATCCGAATCAAACGCCCTTTCGATATGAAGCCCATGCGCAAGCCGGGATAGCCCGGAATACCCAGGCTCATTACCAGCCTCTCCTCAGGACTGTGACAGCAGCCTGGACGGTCGTATTTGCCCTGTTTGGGGCGGATAAGGCTGACGCGATGTTTTTTTTCCAGCAATCCTGTTACCAAACGCGTCAGGGTCATCGCCACCCCGTTAACTTCAGGCGAATAGGTTTCAGTAATAATACAGATATGCAATCGACTGATCCGGCTGTGATGGATATGGGCCGCATAGTGAAGTGATTGGATGAAAGATAAATGACTGTTTCATGACGGTCTGGTGACAATTGTCATGCCGGGACATTAACCGGATGAGTTTTTATTATAAACAAAGATTGGCCTTAACCTGGAAGCTGCATTAAACAGGCGCTCCAAGTACCAGATCGTGGGTGATTCGTGGCGAGTCCTTCGACGGGCTTCCTTCGACGGGCTTCCTTCGACAAGCTTCCTTCGACAAGCTTCCTTCGACAAGCTTCCTTCGACAAGCTCAGGACGAACGGTCATTCCTAAAGTGGACAGGTATTGGGAACAGTTGTTTAGTCCTCGATATATTTTTCAAAAGGTTCCTGATCTTTTGCCCGCGAATAGGCGGCTTCGGCTTCCTGCCTGGCCTTGAGAATATCCGCGCGTTCCTGCATGCGTTCAGCGTAGGCATTTTCCATTAGTGGGATGGTGTTTTCTCCGAACAATACCTGTTTCAGCAGACGGTAGCCGAATTTCAGGCGTTCCACGTCATCCTTGTTGATCAGATCAAACTCTTCATCGGTGAGGTTATAAACCTTACGGAAATTCGGTGCATTAAGAAATTCACAAAAACGATCAGTGTCATAGTTGACCATGAAAAACAGCTGGAAGCTGGTGGGGGAAGGTTTGCCCACCGAGGGACCCGAAGATTTCTTTTTCAGGATGAGCTGGTAAAAGCTGCGGTTGAGTTCATCAAACTCTTCAACTTTCTGTTCCTGGCGGTACTCTGCAACCGTTAGTTCACGTTCTTCCTTGTGGCCCATGCAGTGATCTTCGTATACATGCGCATAATGTTGCTCATCATGATATTCATCGGATTTGCGTGAAGTCATCAGGGCGATGGGATAATAGCGGCAGGCTGAGGGACGATCTTCATACACCGTGCAGCCTTTTTCTTCATCCATAAACAGGCAGACCGGATCAACATCGGTGGTACGCATTTTCACGCCGGGCATGCCGTGCGAATCGAGTTCAAACGGCACGGTGTGTTTCTTGAGAAATTCACCCGAACTCATGCCCAGGCGATTTTTTAGACGAATAATGTCATAGGGCGCCAGGGTGATGTCAGCCTGTTTGCAGCAGGCATTGAAACAGGAAATACCGGGATAGCAGTTGAAACAGAATCGGGTGTCCAGTTCGAGCTGGGCCGGCTGAATCGGACTGTTAAAGGGGATATCTTTGAATCGATCGTCACTCATATGCTGTACGTACCTTCAGGCGGGAAATAATTTACTTCAGAACCGCGCATTATAACGGAAAACAGGCAGGAAAATGCCCAATCTTTGGATAAAATCGGAAATCAGGAATTAATCACCAGAAGATTATGTGGGTAATATTCGAGGAGGGGAGGCGCGCCCATAAAAAAAACCGGAGCCTCTCGACCCCGGTTTTTTTGTTGAGACAGACCGAAGTCTGTCCCGGTTCTATCAACGGTTCTTATTTGAACAGTTTAGACTTGTCGACCAGATCCTTGTGCGCACGCTTGAAGCATGTGAACTTTTCGGTTTCCTTGTCATAGATGGAGTTCACGAAACAATGCCAGTTTTCTTCGTCGACAAAGTTCTTGTCGGTACGATAGTAGAAACCTGGGTAACGTGATTCCTGACGGAACTCAATGTGCTTCAGGTGAGCTTCTGCTGTCAGAATGCGGTGATAGTTTTCCCATGCACGAAGCAGTTCGTGAAGGTCTTTAGCACGCATTTTCTTGGCATCTTCTTTCAGCATGTCGAGTTTTTCGCCCGCTATCTTCATCATTTCCGCATTGGTCTGATAGTATGTGGCGATACCGGCTACATATTCATCCATGATCTTCTGCAGACGGAACTGCAGCATTTTAGGCGTGATGTAGTGCGGGTTAATATCGATAGCGGTGGTATAGTCCTTGTACTCAAGGAAAGTCTTCACTGGCTGATAGACTGCAGCAACCAAATCTTCTACAGAAGTGTCGAGCTCAGGCGTAAGATCCTTGTTATCGATGCAGTACTTGACCATAGACTTGGCGGCCATACGGCCTTCAGCATGAGACCCTGAAGAGAACTTGTGACCGGACGCGCCCACACCGTCACCCGCCGTGAACAGACCGTTAATAGTGGTCATTCCACGGTAGCCCCAGTTCCAGCCGCTGGGCAGATGCTCAGGAACACCCGCCTCGGTTTCTTCAGTAGGCGCACCCACGTCAGTTGGGCCAGACACCCAGATACCACAACAACCGGAGTGAGAACCTAACAGGTAGGGTTCGGTCGGCATCAGTTCGGAGTTTTTCTTCTCCGGTTCGATGTTTTCACCCACCCAGATACCGCACTGGCCAACACACATGTCCAGGAAATCTTCCCAGGCTTCCGCTTCCAGATGCTTAACTTCGCGAGGAGACAGGGTTTCACGCAGGTTAGCCAGGGCCGTCACGGTATCCATATAGATAGGACCGCGGCCTTCCTTCATTTCCTTCAGCATCAGGTGATTACGCAGGCAGGAAGCAGGAACGGCGGCCTGACCATAAGGAGGATAGTCGTTCAGCATTTCCTTATTGCGGTCCATGTAGACTTCACCAAAGGCATTCGTCGCCTTGGCTTTGAAGAGCAGGAACCAGGCGCCAACCGGACCGTAACCGTCTTTGAAACGAGTCGGTACGAAGCGATTTTCCATCAGCGTCAGCTCGGCACCGGCCTCAGCCGCCATGGAATAGGTAGAACCTGCGTTCCATACTGGATACCAGGCGCGGCCTGTGCCTTCACCCACTGAGCGAGGACGGAAGATGTTTACACACCCTCCTGCGGCCAGCAGAATGGCTTTAGCGGTGTAGACAACTACTTTATTTTCACGAACAGAGAAACCCACTGCGCCAGCAATACGGTTGGGGTCGTTCTTGTCGTTGATCAGTTTAACAATGAAAATACGCTCTTCAATGTTTTCCATGCCCAGGGCTTTTTTAGCAGCTTCAGCTACGATCCATTTGTAGGATTCGCCGTTGATCATGATCTGCCATTTACCGGAGCGCACAGGTTTGCCGCCGTCGGCCAAAGAAGTCATGCCTTTGGAACCATCGTGACGTTCGCCGTTTTCGTCAGTTTTCCAAATGGGCAGACCCCATTCTTCGAACAGGTGTACGGATTCATCAACGTGACGGCCAAGGTCATAGGCCAGATCGTCACGGGTGATGCCCATCAGATCGTTGGAGACCATGCGAGCGTAATCAGCCGGATCTTGCTCGGTACCAATATAGGTGTTGATAGCGGACAGACCCTGTGCAACCGCACCGGAACGATCCATTGCCGCTTTATCAACCAGTTTAACGCTCAGATCGTGACCGTCTTTTTTAGCCGCCTCGAGCCAGCGCATGAGTTCGTAGCCAGCGCCACAACATGCCATGCCACCCCCGATAAGGAGAATGTCTATACTCTCTTCGACAACCTCAGGATTACCAAATTCTCCTGCCATGTTTATATCCTCTTAAAATAATGAATGCTAAAACTTATTTACAAATTAGTTCGCTAGGGTCGCCAGTACGGTAGCCGTTGCAGGTTACGAAGAAACCGGTATCTTCGATTTTACTCATATCCGCGTCAGGCTTGCCGGCATAAGGTTCGATAGACCCTTCTGGTGTAGTACGAATCGGAAATTTGAAACGTTTCATGACGCCGTTGCGGAACTTGATGGTCCACATGATGGAATCGGTCCCGCGCAGAGGCTGTACAGAACCACCCAGCGGCACAATGTCAGCATAATGGCGGCATTCGATAGCCTGTTGCGGACAAATCTTGACGCAGCTGTAACATTCCCAGCACTGTTCAGGTTCCTGGTTGAAAGCTTTCATGGCATGACCCGTCTCAGAACCGTCTTTATCCAGTTTCATAAGATCGTGCGGACAGATATACATACACGCTGTTTTGTCCTGGCCTTTGCAGCCATCGCACTTTTCAGTACGCACAAATGTAGGCATTGTAGACTCCTTGGTTGAGGTTTTAGTTAACTAAAAGTGCTCCAAACACTCGCTGTTTCCAGGCAGTGCGATGAAGATGGTTTTGATCATGCGAAACGGGCCGTTTGGATCTTGTTTGCGACACTTAATAATCGAACCTGAGAAAATCCCGAGCCAGAGAGGATTCACAAACAAAACAAATATCGCTGATCGTTCCCGGACACACTCATCCCGGGCCCGATAATTTATCGAGTTTTGCAAACAAAATAAAGGCATTTATTCCTTAAAAACCATAGTATTACATTGAATGGTATAAGTTGATTTTATCTGAGTGAAATACTCGGGAATGGGGCGGGTGTAAGTTGCTCAATTTGTTGGAGATCCCGTTATGCTTAATTTTAGTTCTATCACACAATATTCAGCACTTATCGAATATTTCAATAGGCGTGGGTCATTAACTTTAGGGTCGGGCCATTTTGTCGAGTCAGGTTCAGCGCCCACCTACATTTGTTACCTGTTTCCTCGATGTAAACTGAATAGCGACTACTTTCGATGATGTCTATTGCAGATACAGGAACAGGGCGCTGTTGCCGCGTACAATATTCAGCAGCAAGGTGCGGCTTGCCAGTGATAACTGCTTCAACTCCTGTAGTGAATGCACAGGTTTGCGGTTGAGCGAGGTGATCACATCACCCGCGCGCAGGCCAGTGCGGGAGGCCGGACTGCCCATTTTAATGTGGGCCACCAGTACCCCCTGAATACGGCCATAGAGTCGGCTGTTTTTTCCAATGTCCGTCAACAGTGCGCCCCTCAGCCGAGGATGCACCTGCCGGCCTGCGAGTCTGTGCTGAGGAGGTTCTTCTACTTTGGCATTCAGGGTCAGGATCTTGTTATTGCGCATGACTTTCATGCTGATTTCTTTTCCGACTCGTAGCAGGCCTATGCTGTTGCGCAGGGTGTCAGCGTTACGGACCTGATGGCCATTGACTTTCAGTACGATATCACCTGGGCGCAGACCCGCACGATCGGCGGCGGAGTTGTTATCTATCCGGGTGATGACGGCGCCGCGGTGAAATTTGATGGCAAAGGCCTGGGCCAGTTGCGGACTCAGATTCTGGGCCTCTACGCCCAGCCGCCCGCGTTTAACTTCACCGTAGGTCAGTAGTTGTTGCATGATGTCCCGGGCCATATTGATGGGGATGGCAAAGCCAATACCGATATTGCCGCCACTTTGGGACAGAATGGCGGTGTTGATGCCGACCAGCTCGCCTCGCAGGTTGACCAGCGCGCCGCCGGAATTACCGGGGTTGATGGAGGCATCGGTTTGGATGAAGTCTTCAAAACCCTCGATACCCAGGCCACTGCGGCCAAGGGCGCTGATAATACCGGATGTCACGGTTTGCCCCAGACCGAAGGGATTGCCGATGGCAAGGCTGAAATCTCCTACCCGCACTTTGTCGGAGTCCGCCATGGGGATGGCGGTGAGATTATCGGCGTGGATTTGGATGACGGCCACATCCGTGGCCGGATCGGTGCCCAGCAGTTTGGCGCTGTGAGAGCTGCCGTCCTGCAGGGTGACGGTGATTTTGTCGGCCCGGTCAATGACGTGATTGTTGGTGAGAATATAGCCTTTTTTGGCATCAATAATCACACCGGAACCCAGGCTGTGAGTGATACGTTCACGGGGCTGGTTAGGCATGTTGAAAAAACGGCGGAAAAAAGGATCGTTAAAAAGCGGGTTTTGCTGCACCCTGATGCGCCCGGTTGACGCTATATTGACCACGGCCGGTGTTACCTTTGCCAGCATGGGCGCCAGTGTGGGCAGCGGCTGACCCTGGCTGTCCCTCTGTGGCAGGGCGGCTTGTGCCATGAGGCTGAACAAACACAGACCGATGAACAGAATGGTGGCTTGCAGGGGGGGCAAAAAAACACGTTTGTGCAAGACAGAACCTCCGGATTTTTATTTGTTAAGAGGAAACTTCAGATGCAGGCAGGAGTAATCTGCCCCGTGGGATACTAACAGCATTGACCGTCAGACGGCAGATGAGGGCAGAAGTTCCACCCAAGCACGACATGCGCATGCACGGGTTCTGTTGATCATTCGTTTTAGATTGCGTTGTCATCATGATCGGAGGTTCAGTGCGAATGCTGATTTTTT
>CAZQVV010000108.1:0-8998 GCA_964596835.1 uncultured Thiohalophilus sp.
TCGTCCTACCCGTCCATTTTAAGAATAACCGCTCGTCCTACCCGTCCATTTTAAGAATGACCGTTCGTCCTGAGCTTGTCGAAGGAAGCTTGTCGAAGGAAGCTTGTCGAAGGGTTCAGGACTTCACCACGAACGTGAAAATTCACAAGTGATCAGGTATCTGGAACGCTTACTATTTAGCCAGATAACATAATCCGGTTTTGAAACAAGGGTCTCCAGAAGGGCAAATAGCCGGCGCTGATGTTTGCAGCATCCCTTCATATTTTAAAGTCAGCTCTAAAGTCAGCTAAGCGCACGGGCATGCGTTTGGCTCCCCAGTGGCCGGGCGCAGCCTCGAAGACACCGGTGCAGGCTGTGCCACATTTTTTACAGTTTCCCTCTTCATTCAGGTTCCAGTCACTCAACACATACCAGTCGCGGCCAATCAGTTTTTCGCCACACTGGTGACAGTAGGTGCTCTCACCCTTTTTGTCATGGACATTGCCGGTATAGGCATAGCGTACGCCATTTTTCAAAGCAATGGCGCGGGCGCGAGTCAGGATCTCTGGCGGTGTTGGTGGTACATCACGCATTTTCCAGTCGGGGTGAAAGGCGGAAAAATGCATGGGCACCTCTGCGCCCAGATGTTCGACCACCCATTGGGTCATGTCTTCGAGTTCTGCTTCTGAATCATTCCAGCCGGGGATCAGCAGGGTGGTGAGTTCCAGCCAGACCGAGGTTTCCTGTTTGATGTACTTCAGGGTGTCCAGCACGGGTTCAAGGTGTCCGCCGGTAAGCTTGTGATAAAACTTTTCCGTAAAAGCTTTAAGATCCACATTGGCGGCATCCATGTACTGATAGAATTCGGCGCGAGGTTCCGGGCAGACATAGCCGGCGGTGACGGCAACAGACTTAATGTTGACTTCGTGGCAGGTTTTCGCCACATCAATGGCGTATTCATGAAAAATAACCGGGTCGTTATAGGTATAGGCAACACTCCGGCAGCCAAGTTCACAGGCTGCGTGGGCAATGAGTTCAGGAGACGCCTGATCGGCAAGCGTTTGCATCTCACGGGACTTGCTGATGTCCCAGTTCTGGCAGTATTTGCAGGTCAGGTTGCAACCGGCGGTACCGAATGAGAGAACCGGCGTTCCCGGCAGAAAATGGTTTAGCGGTTTTTTTTCAATCGGATCAATGCAATAGCCGCTGGACAGGCCATAACTGGTGAGTATGATCTGATTGTCCCGGTTTTCGCGCACAAAACACAGACCCCGCTGAGCCTCGTGCAGCTTGCAGAATCGTGGGCACAGATCACACTGAATTCGGCCATCTGGCAAACGGTGCCAGTATTGAGTGGGGACTGCGTTGTTCATAATAATAGAGTATGAGGTGCAGGCTGATTATTTCAAGGTTCGGCTTTTTCTATTACCAGGGCAATATTTGTTACACTTGGCGGCGTCTAAATTAGCCGAGTGATCAGTCCAGAATGAGTAAAATCAGCGTTCTTTTTGTTTGCATGGGCAATATCTGCCGCTCCCCGACGGCGGAGGGGGCCTTTCGTCACCTTGTTCACCAGCAGGAGCTGGACCGGCATATCAAAACCGATTCTGCCGGCACCCACGCGTACCATACGGGGGAACGTCCGGATCGCCGGGCGCAGCAAATTGCCCTTTCGCGCGGGCTGGATATCAGCGATCTGCGTGCGCGCAAGGTTAAGCAGGCGGATTTCAAAAAATTCCATTATGTAATTGCCATGGATCAGGCTAACTATCAGGAGCTTGCCGAGCTGACGCCGGAAGGCCATGAAGATCGGCTGCGGCTGTTTCTTGATTTTGCGCCCAATCTGAAAGAAAGCGAAATTCCTGATCCATACTATGGTGGGCCAAAGGGCTTTGAGTATGTTTTTGACCTGGTTGAAGAAGCGTCCCAGGGCTTGCTGGATGAGATTCGTAAAAAACATCTGGAGCAGAAATGAATATTGTTCTGGCCTCCACCTCGCCTTTTCGAAAGGCCATTCTGGAAAAGCTGGGGTTGCCATTTGATACGCGAAGCCCACAAACAGATGAAATCCAGTTTGAGGATGAATCGCCCCAACAGTTAGTAGAACGGCTGGCAGGGGCCAAGGCAAAAGCGGTTGCCGGAACCTGTGGCAATGCGCTGATCATCGGCTCGGATCAGGTGGCGGTGATCGATGGCGAAATTTTGGGAAAACCAGGGACACATAAAAAAGCGGTGAAACAATTACAACAGGCATCCGGGCAAACGGTGCGTTTTTTTACGGGACTGTGTTTATTGAATGCCGCAACCGGGAATTATCAACTTGATGTCGTTCCCTTTGACGTTGTTTTTCGCAAACTCACGGACGCGCAAATTGAAAATTATTTACAAAAAGAAAAACCCTATAACTGCGCCGGTAGTTTTAAATCGGAAGCGCTGGGGATTTGCCTGTTTGAAAAATTGCAGGGCGATGATCCGAATACCCTGATGGGCCTCCCGCTGATCCGGTTGGTGCGCATGCTGGAGCAAGAGGGCGTTGCAGTTATTTGATGAGTCTTTGCGTCCTCCGCGTTTAAAAACCAATCTCAAAATTATCGGATGCCTCGTTCCCACGCTCCTGCGTGGGAATGCATACGGTAACTGGCAGAGTTTAATGGATGGCCATGGGTTTTGTGCATCGCAGGCACTTTTTTCTGTTGCCCGCGCGGAATGCTGAGGTATGGGTTCCCACGGGGACCGTGGGAACCAGAAATAAAAACCAATCTCAAAATTATCGGATAGTCCCTTCCTGCATCCCCAGTACCTGAGTTATGGTTCTGGCCATGGTCATACCAAAGCGTTCGGCGAAGCGATCCAGGTAATTGGGTTTGGGTGTGAAATCCACGATTTTCTTTGCTTTGATAACTTCGCGCGCGACATAGCGGCTGCTGCCCAGGGCATCGACCAGACCGAGCTTCAGGCTTTGTTCCCCGGTCCAGACATAGCCGGAAAACAGGTTCGGATCATTTTTCAGCTTGTTGCCGCGGCCTTTTTTAACCACATCGATAAATTGCTGATGGATATCATCCAGCAGGGTTTTGACGTGGGCCACTTCCTCCGGGTTTTCTTTCGAGAACGGATCAAGAAACGCTTTGTGCTTGCCTGATGTGTACGCCCGCCGTTCGATGCCCAGTTTTTTCATGCTGCCGACAAAACCGAAGCCATTCATAATGACGCCAATGGAGCCGACCACACTACCTTTGTTTGCATAGATTTCATCTGCGGCAGAGGCAACGTAATAACCCCCGGATGCGCACATATCAGTAATCACGGCATAGAGTTTGATTTTGGGATATTTCTTACGCAGACGGTAGATTTCGTCATTGATATAAGCCGCCTGAACCGGGCTGCCGCCGGGACTGTTGATACGCAGAATGACGCCAACGGTATCGCTGTCTTCAAAGGCATTGCGCAGGCCGGTGATAATGTTGTTCGCGCTGGCTTCCGTGTTGCTGGCGATCACGCCGTTTAACCGAACCAGGGCGGTGTGTTTACCGAGGGTGATATTACTACTGCCTTCTTTGTAGGGAAAGTAGGCCACGATGAAAATCACAAACAGATAAATGAAAATCAGTGATTTGAAAAATATGCCCCAGCGGCGGCTGCGTTTCTGCTCATTAATGGCGGCGAAAGCAAGCCGGTTAATGATGTCTCTCTGCCACTTGTCATCATGTTCCTTTTCAGAGTGGGATCCAATGGGTTTTTTGTCAAACATGATTTCGTCCTGAATATAGGGTTTATGCGGCGCGCGTATATTTCGCCTGTAACCAGTTGCGTAGTGCAGGAATATCATCAACGTAATCCAGCGGCCTGCAATTTAACAGACGCGCCAGATCATGTACACCATAACTGACGGCAAGTGACTGGACACCGGCACTGTTGGCCATTAGCAGATCATATTCGGTGTCGCCAATCATTAATGTATCCCGGGCATCTACTCCAAGGCGATCCATGATTTCCAACAACATCTGTGGGTGAGGTTTTGAAAAACTTTCATCGGCGCAACGCGTGACATGAAAATAGCGTCCGGTATCGGTTTCTTTAAGTATATGGTCAAGACCACGTCGGCCCTTGCCTGTGGCGACGGCAAGAAAGTGTCCCTGCTCATTGAGTTCGGCCAGCATCGCTTCGACACCGGGAAACAGGGCGGAGGGTATCGGGCTGGCTTCAACAAAGTGGTAGCGGAAGCGTTCCGTCAGGGCGGCATGTTCAGCCGGGCTTCCTTGTGGATAGAGTATGGTTAGCGCTTCCAGCAGTCCGAGACCGATGATCTCGGCCATCTGTTGCCGGGTACGTGGCGCCAACGCCAGATCCTCAATGGCCGCACGCATGCAATCGACGATGCGTGCTTCTGAATTCATCAGGGTGCCATCCCAGTCAAATACGATTAGTTGGGTTGAAATACTCATTTATTATAAATCCAGTTGTTTCAATGTGTTTTTCAGCGAGGTTTCCAGCGGGGCTTCCACCTCAATGCTTTCCGTTGAGTCTGGAGACAGGGCGAAGGAAATTCTGCTGGCATGCAGGAACAGGCGTTTGAGACCGTATTCCCGCATTTTCCGGTTAAAATGGGCATCGCCATATTTCTCATCCCCAGCGATGGGGTGCCCACTGTGTGCAGCATGAACCCGGATTTGGTGGGTGCGTCCGGTTTCCAGATCAACCTCCATCAGGCTGGCGAATCCAGATGTGGTGCGGGGCTGGAAGTGGCTGACAGCCGTCTTGCCCGTGTTATCCACTCGCACGAGGCGCTCGCCAGAACGCAGGGTGTTTTTACGTAGTGGGGCATTGATTGTTTGTTTGCCTCCCTGCCAGAGATCTTTCACCAGAGTCAGGTACTGTTTACGCAAGCGATGCTCACGCAACTGTTCATGCAGGCACCGCAACATGCTGCGCTTTTTGGCAATCAGCAGACAACCGGAGGTATCCCTGTCCAGCCGATGCACCAGTTCCAGGTAGGGGGCGTTGGGGAACAGGACGCGCAGAGCCTCAATAATACCGTAACTCAGACCGCTGCCCCCATGCACGGCGAAACCACTGGGTTTATTCAGCACCAGCAGGCGTTTGTCTTCATAGAGAATGTTTTCGGCAATCGCATCGATCGCGGAGCGGCCCGGCTTTGCCGTCGGTTTGTCTGATAGCCTGATGGGTGGAATGCGGACTTCATCTCCGGCCTGCAGTTTGTAGAGAGGTTTGATCCGGCCCTTGTTGACGCGAACCTCGCCCTTGCGCAAAATCCGGTAAATCAGGGTTCTAGGGGCGCCCTTGAGCCGTGTGAGCAGAAAATTGTCGATGCGCTGACCGGCCTGATCGGCACTGATACTCACGAATCGAACCCTGGTTTTCTGTTCTGCCGGGGTGTTTCTGTTATCAGGCTTTTCCATTACCGTATTCTAACATGGCCCTGGTGTGAATATGAGCCTGGATATTGCAGAGATTGAACCTCTGGCAGAACACTGATATAGTGAACGTACGCCAGTTTATTACATTTTAATTAAATGTACATATTCGGTGCATAAAGACCACATAAAAATTATGTAATCAGGTTTAGTGCATAGAGAAAGAAACTGGATCCGATTTTGAACCGTTTGTGTGTCAAACGGCAAAGGAAAAACAAGCAGCGGAATTCGCCGGTAAAAAGGAACGTTATTTTCGGCGATGCTAAATGAATTAACTGCGCTCCCGCATCAGGTGATTTTTGCGTGAGATAGCTCTGGAATACCGAAGTTTTTTGACAGTTCGCGGTGCCCATACGCACTGCATCCAGGTTATTACACAGGTAGATAAATACGCAAATAGTTTACTCGAAATGGTTGAGCGCCTTATAAAATAAGGCCTTATAATGAAAAGAATGTTGTTTAATGCAACTCAGCCAGAAGAGTTGCGTGTTGCACTGGTCGATGGCCAGCGTATTTATGATCTGGATATCGAAACCACCCATCACGTTAGCAAAAAAGCCAATATTTACAAAGCCAAAATTACGCGCGTCGAGCCCAGTCTCGAAGCCGCCTTTGTGGATTATGGGGCGGAGCGTCACGGTTTTTTACCACTGAAAGAAATCTCCCGCAGCTATTTCGACAAGTCGGCTGATTCAAAGTCAGGCAAAGTGAATATTAAGGATGTGGTGCGTGAGGGTCAGGAACTGGTCATCCAGGTTTCCAAAGAAGAGCGTGGGAACAAGGGCGCAGCACTCACCACCCTCATCAGCCTCGCCGGACGTTATTCCGTACTCATGCCTAATAACCCACGAGCCGGTGGAGTTTCTCGCCGAATCGAAGGTGCTGAGCGTTCCGAAGCACGGGATGCGCTGAGTGCGCTGGATATCCCCGCTGATATGGGTCTGATTATCCGTACCGCTGGTCTGGGCAAAAATATTGAGGAGCTACAGTGGGATCTGGATTATTTGGTCAGTCTCTGGCGCTCCATTGATGAGGCGGCACAGAGTAAACCCGCGCCGTTTCTGATCTATCAGGAAAGCAGCCTGATTACCCGCGCCATCCGCGATTATCTGCGTAACGATATCGTCGAAATCATTATCGACGAGCCCCGGGTCTATCAGCAGGCCCGCGATTTCATGTCCCAGGTGATGCCGCATAATTTGAACAAGGTGAAGCAGTACTCTGATCCGGTACCGCTGTTTACCCGCTACCAGATTGAATCCCAGATTGAATCGGCCTTCCAGCGCGAAGTCCACCTACCGTCCGGTGGCGCCGTGGTGATTGATCATACGGAAGCCCTGATTTCCATTGATATCAACTCGGCACGGGCCACCAAAGGCGGGGATATTGAAGAAACGGCTCTGAACACCAATCTTGAGGCCTCGGATGAAATTGCCCGCCAGTTGCGCCTGCGTGATCTGGGTGGACTGGTGGTGATTGACTTTATCGACATGGGGCCAAGCCGCAACCAGCGTGAAGTCGAAAATCGCCTGCGAGACGCGCTCAAGGTTGATCGGGCGCGCGTACAGGTCGGTCGTATCTCCCGCTTTGGTTTGCTGGAAATGTCCCGTCAGCGTCTGCGCCCCTCGCTGGGGGAATCCAGCCAGGGCGTCTGTCCGCGTTGCAGCGGTCAGGGCAGTATCCGGGGCGTAGAATCCCTTTCACTGTCCATTCTTCGAGTGCTTGAAGAAGAGGCCATGAAGGAAAATACGGCGCGGGTCGTGGCCCAGGTGCCAGTGGATGTTGCCAGCTTCCTGCTTAATGAAAAACGTGACGTGTTGTCTGAAATTGAAAAGCGGCATGGTTTGAACGTGTTGCTGATCCCCAACACGTCTCTGGAAACGCCGCATTATGAAGTGCAGCGTTTACGCGAGGAAGATATCCCCGAAGATGATCGGCGTAACAGTTATGAAATGGTGAAAGAGCTGGATGCCTCAGTGGACTCGCATAGTGCTGGAAACGAATTACATAAACCAGCAGAAGTCCCCGCAGTGAAATCGGTCAGTCCGGCTACACCGCGGCCACCCTCATCGACAGAAAACGAGTCAGTGGAGCAACCAGGGTTGATCATCAAGCTATGGAAGGCTCTGTTTGCCAGCGGTGAGGAGCCGTCTGTGGGTGAACCTCAAACCGTTGCGCACAAATCGGAGTCTGAACGGCGGCGCCAGCGCAAACCTCAGCCAGGTCGCAGCCGTAATACGGGTAGAAGAGATGAGCCGGCTGGCCAACGCAATGAGCCGCGTACTGATGAGCAACGGGAAAAAAGTACAGCGCGAAAACCGAACCGATCTGCCAACCGTAATCAGACACGTAATAAACCCAAAGATCAAAATGGACAAGCTAAGGCTGTTGTAACTCCAGAAGGCGGCAAGGTACAAGCTGAGGAAAATGCGCCTGCACAGAATCGTGACGCGGGATCCGGGAGTCGCCGCGGTCGCCGGGGCGGTAGAAGACGGCGTAAACCCTCTGATGATCAGCCACGGAATCAGACTGATGCAAAGACCGAGAATGTTTCAGAACAGAGTCCTACGTTGAACACAGCAGATAATTCGCAGACGAGCAGACCCGCAAGCGAGCCTGTTGTAGTGGATAAGCCTGTAGCGGACAAATCTGTAGCAGATAAACCTTCGGTAGTGGACAAAAAGCCCAGAATCGATCCGGTAGAGGCAAAGCTGACACAGGTTGAAACGGCAGCAGTTAAAACAGCGTCGGTACAGGAGGCCTCAACCGATAAGCCCCCGATGCCATCCGCTGCGGCCAATATAGTGAAAGAGGATGTTCAGAAGAGCGAAAGCAAAGTCACTACATCATCAGAGGCGGTTCAATCATCGGCGAGAGAAGATAAGGGTAGTGAAAACATCAAAATGACCCAGATCTTCACCCGTAGCGAGGATTCGGAAAATACATAATTCAATTTGGGCAAACCCCTGTCTCTGGCGGTGAGACTCGAAAAGGCTCTGCCGTTCTGCCCTGCATATAGAAATATAATAATTGATGTAACTATTCAGTAAAACAAGTTACTCCTGAGGCGAAACCCATCAACTGAAAATCCGCACAGGGCAGATTTTTTACCGTATAGCTTTGGGCGGTGGTGGTTCGCTCTGCTCAGTGCCAACCGGTATCAACACCCTTCGGCAATGGTGCTGAATAGTTACTAATTGATAACCATTTAGGTACTATTCAGCATACTGGAGCGAGGTCGCCAACCATTGCCCAGCTTACGTTATTCGATGCAATAGGTAACATGTGTAGGTTGGCGCTGAGCCATGATCTTTATGGCGAAGCCCAACCATTCACTCAATGATAGGCCCGGCCTGTTGGGCGACCGAAGGAAGTGCCTGTGGTGCTTCGCTCAGCGCCAACCTACATACAAACGAGAATTTCGTGTCGCATAATCAGTAACCCCATTAGTAGCTGTTCCAAATACCAGATCACAGTGTATGTTCCACGTTCGTGGTGAGTCTTTCGACAGGGCTCTCCTGAGCCGAGGCGAAGGGCTTCCTTCGACAGGCTTCCTTCGACAGGCTTCCTTCGACAGGCTTCCT